>NZ_CP015510.2:0-300271 GCF_001931755.2 Wolbachia endosymbiont of Folsomia candida | reverse complement strand
GTTGCAACTTCTAACATGCATGGTTCGTTTTTTGACCATTCACTATTTATTTCAGCAAAGATAGAAGGTGCAGACCTTTCTGAAGCTTCGATGTACAAGGTCAAAATCCAAGATTCTCAAATTTACAACAGTAACCTCTCTCGTCATAATATTGATTCAAGCGAGATAGAAAGCTCAACGTTCTTTAACTTAACAGCCGATAATTCAAGTTGGTCTAATGTAAAAGTAACTAATTCAAATTTCATTGAAAGCAATTTTATATCTTCCTTCTTGCATGATAATACTTTCAAGAAAACTAGCTTTTTTCTCAGCAATTTGAATAATTCAATGATTAGTGATGTATCTTTTCTCTCTTCAAGCATATACAAAAGTTCAGTGCTTAGTGTTCATTTCACAGATTGTGAATTTGATAATTCAATTGTGATTGACAACAAGGGGCAGAAAAAACTCACAGATTTAGAAAACGCTATAACTTCGATTGAAGATCTACAGGAAAAAATATCACAAGGTAAGAAATTTGATGTAAATTATTCTTATTTCAAATTTGAGGATATGGATTTAGAAAATGCTGATTTTTCTAATTCAATACTGAGTAGAGCAAAGTTTGTAAATGTGAATCTGAATAAAGCGAATCTTGAAAAGACAGATTTGCGTTATGCTATCTTTGATAATTCTTCTCTTATTGAAACAAATTTATCAGATTCTAACTTAGAATATGCTAGTTTTTTTAAATCTGATCTAAAAAATGCTATATTAAAAAAAGAAAAATGACTCTAAACAGTGAGGGCGTATTACTGGTTCTATCATCTCCATCTGGAGCTGGAAAAACTACGATATCAGAAAAATTACTTAAGCGATCAACTAATCTAGTGAGGTCTGTTTCCATGACAACACGCAAACCTCGCTCTGGTGAAATGAATGGAAGAGACTATTTTTTTGTAACTGAAGAAAGGTTTCATGAGTTATGTGAAGCTGGCAGGATGCTTGAGTATGCTAAAGTTTTTGAGAATTTTTATGGCATACCGAGAGATTTTATAGAGCAAAACTTGAATAACGGGATAAGTGTTCTGCTAAGCATAGATTGGCAAGGAGCATTTCATTTATTTAAAATCATAAGAGAAAGAGTTGTAAGCGTGTTCATACTACCACCTTCAATGGAGGAGCTAAGATTGCGTTTGCAAAAGCGTAATAGTGATAGTGAAAGCGAAATAGAGCGCAGATTAGCCGAAGCTCAAAAAGAGATAAGCAAAAGTGATCAATATGATTATGTGATAGTAAATGATGATATTGATCAAAGCGTGGAAGAGGTAATGTCTATACTAAATAGAGAGAGGCTTAAAAAATCAAGGGAAAAATGAAGTTTTTAAACTTTATAAAAATATTAGCCTAGATGCTTAATATGGATATCAATCATCAATATTATACACGTTCTTTTCCTTTTCGATCCTTTCCTGCTCCTCAATGCAATATATAGCAAGAGGATTGGCCTTCAGTCTTTCAACTCCTATCTCCTCCCCTGTACCGTCACAATAGCCATAAGTACCTAATTTTATTTTTTCTAATGCTTCTTTAATTTTCTCTTTCCTATCTTTTCGTCGCTTGATCAACTTTTCATTTCCACTATCTTCATCAGAATAGTATATACCAATACTATTATCTTCTAGCTCTTGTTTTTCTAGCTCATCAAGCATTGATTGTAACTTTAAGCTAAAATATTCCAAATGTCTTAAGCCCATATATTCTTCATCCTCTGAAGGAGCGTAATCTTTTGGTAATTTGATTTCTGGTAACTTTTCCATAATTACATTATCAATTAAACAATAAAACCCATATAATCAAACAAAAAATTATACTACCTCAAAGTAAACACTATAATTTATAATAAACATTTAAAATCCTAGTATGATTAACTCAGTAAGAAAATTAATAGTAGACAAGAAGAATTTCACCTATACAGTGTGTCTTTTTATCATAATGCTAAGTTTATCCTCATTTTCAATTGAAAACAACAATAATAAACAAGAAGTCATGTTAACGTTAACGTGGATATGTGCTGCATTTGTTTTGCAAATCTCCACAAGCAATTTATTTTCATCTGATTACCATGATGGAATATTAGAGCAAATTTTCATACAGCCATTTTCTTCTAAACTTATAATTACTTATAAAATCTTCGCCCATTGGTTATTATTTGGATTACCAATTTCAATGATTTCCTTCATATTCAGCTTCATAGTGCTGGATAATAATGTTGAATATTCAACAGCAGTGGGACTATCCTTGTTGTTTAACACACTAATAATAATTAATATTTCAGCTACTGGAAATGCATTAGTAATTGGCAGAAACAATTTAGCCTCAGGAATATCACAAATTCTTGTGTTACCAATGATAATGCCAACTTTTGTATATTTTAAACTACTAACTCAATTTGAAGCGTTATCATTAAATATTAATATACTACTGATCACTGTTTTGATTTTTCTCACTCTGATAGCCAATAGTTCTATAGCTACCCATATGGCATTAAAGTTTGCCGTGGAGCAAGATTAAATATGTCTTATTCGGTAAATATAGAGGTATACAAAATTTTGAAAGAAGTTTAATCATCAATAAACTCAGGCATATTGAGCACTATATATCTTTCCTTAACATTTATATGTGGAAATATTTCTTTAGTAAAAGATAGCATAATGTTTTTTTTTGTGCTGATAACTAAAATTTCTAATATGTCTCCTGAACCGAAATTATATATAGATTTTACATAGCCATATAACTCGCTATTTTCTAGTCTGACTTCCATATCTATAAGATCTTCTTGATAAAATTCATCGTCATCACTCAGCTTTGGTAGCTTAGCTCGCTCTATATATAGCTTTTTACTTCTTAAAAGCTCTGCTTCATTACGAGAATGCACACCTCTGATTGTAGCTATTACTAAATTATCACCTACAACAGACACTGAATTTATTTTATAGCTCTCTTCACCATTTGTCAGCTCACCATATAAGGAAATATTTTCTGGCTTTTCAGTAAAAGTTTTGATTTTAACGGCCCCTTTAATTCCGTGAGGAGAAGTAATAACTCCCAAACATACTAAATCATCATCCATATCCATATTAAAATAATAACAAGAGTTGTTTTTTTTGTCTATAAATTACAGAATTTTGGAAAGCCTCACGTAGATAAATAACCAAGCGAAACTAAAATTTTATTTTCTAGGTTTTTCATTATTGCTTCCTCATCTTCATTTTGATGATCATAGCCTAGTAAATGCAGTAATCCATGTATCAGCATATGTGCAATGTGGGCAAGGATCGGTATAGAGTACTCATGCGATTCTCTCTCTATTGTATCTATCGAAAGCGCTATATCGCCTAAATCGCTCTTATCAGATAATTGCTCACATGGAAACGACAGCACGTTTGTAGGCTTGTCTATTTTTCTGAATTTTAGATTAAGTTGATGTAATAAATTATCGCCCGCCAAAGCTATTGATATTCTTGGTTTATATTGGTCTATTTTCAATTCTATTAAAGATAAACTTATAATATTTAATACAAAATCCTCTGAATTTTCAACAACATTACACCATCTTTTATCAAGAACATTTACTTCTAACACAACTAATAGTTTATATAACTAATACAATAACTTAAATCCAAATATCAAGATAAATAAAGGAAGATTTATGGAATCACGCAAGGTAGTCAAGAGATTATAGCAAAGCTATCTGGTAAGTAAAAAAGACTTTTATAAACTTGGCAGCGACCTACTCTCCCTTTTCAAGTACCATCAGCGCTAAAAAGTTTCACTTCCGAGTTCGAGATGAGATCGGGTGTTTCATTCTTGCTATAGCCACCAAGTCAATAAAAGTCTCTTAAATTCAATATTTTTTTATTTAATATTTAACACTGCATATACACATACAGAAAGCAAATAAATCGATCAGGCTATTAGTACTAGTTAGCTTCACATGTTACCATGCTTCCACACCTAGCCTATCAACGTGGTAGTCTCCCACGGCCTTAATTGGGAAATCTTTTTGAAGAGGGTTTCTTGCTTATATGCTTTCAGCAATTATCCCATCTATACATAGCTACCCAGCGATGCTATTGGCATAACAGCTGGTACACCAGAGGTATATCCATCTCGGTCCTCTCGTACTAGAGTCAGATCTTCTCAAATTTCCTTCACCCACGGCAGATAGAAACCGAACTGTCTCACGACGTTCTAAACCCAACTCACGTATCACTTTAATCGGCGAACAGCCGAACCCTTGGGACCTTCTTCAGCCCCAGGATGTGATGAGTCGACATCGAGGTGCCAAACGGTGTCGTCGATATGAACTCTCGAACACCATCAGCCTGTTATCCCCGGCGTACCTTTTATCCGTTGAGCGATGACCCTTCCATACAGAATCACCGGATCACTATGACCGACTTTCGTCTCTGCTTGGCTTGTCAGCCTCGCAGTCAGGCAAGCTTATGCCATTATACTATCAAGCTGATTTCCGACCAGCTCTAGCTTACCTTCGCACGCCTCCGTTACTTTTTAGGAGGCGACCGCCCCAGTCAAACTACCCACCATACAATGTCCTAGTTCCAGATAATGAAACATAGTTAGGTATCAAAAGCGTAAAGGGTGGTATTTCAAGGGTGACTCCATTATAGCTAGCGCCATAACTTCAAAGTCTCCCACCTATCCTACACATTAGGCTCTTAATAGCAATGTAAAGCTATAGTAAAGGTGCACGGGGTCTCTTCGTCTAACCGCGGGTACCCCGCATCTGCACGGGGAATTCAATTTCGCTGAATTGATGTTGGAGACAGTGGAGAAATCGTTACGCCATTCGTGCGGGTCGGAACTTACCCGACAAGGAATTTCGCTACCTTAGGACCGTCAGTGTTACGGCCGCCGTTTACTGGGGCTTCGATTCGGAGCTTGCACCCTTCTTGTTAACCTTCCAGCACCGGGCAGGCGTCAGACCCTATACTTCCACTTACGTGTTTGCAGAGTCCTGTGTTTTTAGTAAACAGTCGCTACTCCCTATTTTGTGCCACCTGCCAGTAGTTGCCTAAAGACAGGTTACCCTTCTTCCGAAGTTACAGGTATAATTTGCCGAGTTCCTTCAACATCATTCTTTCAACACCTTAGTATACTCTACTCATCCACCAGTGTCGGTTTACGGTACGGCCTCATAAATATAAGTGCTATTTCCTGGGACTCCTTTTAAGCATAAACCAATCCAATAAGGCCTATACAAATACAAAATCCGTCACACTTACGAGGTTCAGGAATATTAACCTGATTGCCATCGACTACTCCTTTACGGACTCGCCTTAGGAACCGACTAACCCTACGCAGATTAACTTAACGTAGGAACCCTTAGATTTTCGGTGAGAGTGTTTTTCACACTCTTTTACGCTACTTATGTCAGCATTCTCACTTCCGATACCTCCAGCAGTTTTCACAAACCACCTTCACAGGCTTACGGAACGCTCCGCTACCGCGCCTATCGATCGAAATCAATAAGCACTCACATCTTCGGTATACAGCTTTAGCCCCGGTACATTTTCAGCGCAGAAAAACTTATTTAGACAAGTGAGCTGTTACGCTTTCTTTAAAGGATGGCTGCTTCCAAGCCAACCTCCTAGCTGTAATGGTTTTTCTACTTCCTTCCCCACTTAGCTGTAATTTTGGGACCTTAGATAGTGATCTGGGTTGTTTCCCTTTTCACCACGGACTTAGCACCCGTAGTGTGCCTGCTGTATAATTAATTATCGGTATTCGGAGTTTAGTTAGATTTGGTAAGACGGTGAATCCCCCTAGTCTATCCAGTGCTCTACCCCCGATAACATACATACAACGCTCTACCTAAATAGATTTCGCGGAGAACCAGCTATTTCCAAGTTTGATTGGCCTTTCACCCCTAATCACAACTCATCCAATAATGTTGCAACATTAACTGGTTCGATCCTCCAGTGTGTTTTACCACACCTTCAATCTGGTCATGACTAGATCACTTGGTTTCGGGTCTAATCCATAAAACTAAAACGCCCTATTCAGACTTGCTTTCGCTATGCCTACACCTAACGGCTTAAGCTTGCTTCATAGATTAACTCGCTGACCCATTATGCAAAAGGTACGCTGTCACTCAAATATCAATAAATTGATATGAGCTCCAACTGTTTGTAAGCACTCGATTTCAGATTCTCTTTCACTCCCCTCCCGGGGTTCTTTTCACCTTTCCCTCACGGTACTCGTTCACTATCGGTCGTTAAGGAGTATTTAGGCTTGGAGGATGGTCCCCCCATATTCAAACAGGATTTCACGTGTCCCGCCCTACTCAAGGATTTAAAAACTTTCTACTTATACAGGACTATCACCTTCTATGGTTACTACTTCCAGAGTATTCTAATTCTTATTCTTAAATCACTGGCCTTTTCCGCTTTCGCTCGTCACTACTAACAGAATCTCGGTTGATTTCTTTTCCTTTGGCTACTTAGATATTTCAGTTCACCAAGTTTGCTTTACATATTTATTCAATATGTAATAACTAGCTAAACTAGTTGGGTTTCCCCATTCGGAAATCTGCGGATCAAAATTTGTTGACAATTCCCCGCAGCTTATCGCAGCCTGCCACGTCCTTCATCGCCTCTTAACGCCAAGGCATCCATCAAGTGCTCTTAATAATTTATTTACTGACTATATGCAGAATATGCAGAGTTAAATATTATTAAAATTGAATTGAGATTAAAATTAATCTCTACCATAAAACTTGTCAAACATCTAAAAATTAAACTAACTTTCTATATCTTATAACCCAACAAATAATATGTCAACGCTTTTTTATACACAAAACATTTACTTACACTTCGAACAACAATATACTAATAATCCTTAAGTAGCTAAAATCTATAATTTAGATATTTATGCAATAAATTATGTACAATGAAGATTAATGAAAAAGATATTTTGTAGTATAAAATGTTTTAAAAATCAATTTTTCCTAAAGATGATATGAACATTCGTGGTATTTTTAAGGTATGAAAAGTAGTTTATCCTTTATAAAAAATGTTGTTTTAAGTGTTATATGTAAATTCATTAGTGTGTTTAATATCAAAAAAGTAACGCACTTTACTGTGAATAAATATAACGCTCTTCACAAAGAAACGACAGCGCTCCTTGAAAAATCTAAAAATCTACTAAATACTAATATTGAAATTGGTTTATATCACTTTTATAAAGGAAACATATCAGACGCAAAGTTAAGATTTTGGTTAATCAGCATATTTCACTCCAATTTACCTATAGTTTGGTACAATATTGGTAGATGCCATTTTGCAGTAGGAAATACAAAT
Organism: Wolbachia endosymbiont of Folsomia candida; assembly: GCF_001931755.2. Lineage (NCBI taxonomy): Bacteria > Pseudomonadati > Pseudomonadota > Alphaproteobacteria > Rickettsiales > Anaplasmataceae > Wolbachia > Wolbachia endosymbiont of Folsomia candida. The sequence goes on along the minus strand of NZ_CP015510.2, from coordinate 292,907 downwards.
AAAGCTTATACCTATTTAACAAAGACACTAAAATTAGATAACAATCACCAAGAAGCGTCTTATTATATAAAAAAAATGATAAACCCAACACCCATTACAGAATTACCTAAAAATCTAATAAAACAATATTTTGATTACACAGGTGAATATTTTGTAGAGCATTGGTTGATTGCTAAACAATATAGAGGTCATGAACTTGTGCATATGATTATCACAAAAATTTTTAATGACTCCACTTCTAAACTTACCATACTTGATCTTGGCTGTGGAACTGGAATATGCGGTCACTTTTTAAAAATACATAATACTGGAAATCACATAACAGGAATTGACATTTCAAGTAGAATGCTCAACATTGCAAGGGGGTGCTTTATAAAAGGTAAACCTGTTTATAATGAATTAATACATATGGAAATAACAGAATTTTTAAAACAAGAGAAAAGTCGCGAGTATGATGTTATTATCCTTGCTGAAGTGCTACATTATCTACATGATTTTCAGTCAGAATTGGAATTAGCAAAAAGATTTATGAGTAAAAAAGGAGTTATCGTATGTTTAATAAGAAGAAAGGAAGGCGAAGGTGTTGACTTTGTAAACAAAGGGGATTATTTTCGACACTCAGAAAGTTATGTTCAACATGTTGCAAAAGAAATAAGTATGCAAATAAGTTATATGAGTTACTGTAAAATATATGGAAGTCAGGTTGACGGTATCTTGTTTGCATTACAGCATCCACAAAAAAATTTGAAAAACCTAACTTAAAAATTGCTACAAGCGATCTTTAAGTATCTATATATCATAAAAAGATAATAAGAGGAATATTATGAATAACATTACTATTAATTATGAAAAGGACAGCAAATTAACCGACTTTGGAAAAGCAGTTCTGTCGGACAGATATTTAATAGAAAATGAAAGTTATCAAGACCTCTTCATACGTATTGCAAATTATTACTCTGATGATAAAGAGCATGCACAACGTCTTTATGATTACATGAGCAACTTATGGTTCATGCCTTCAACACCAATACTCAGTAATGGTGGCACTAAAAGAGGACTGCCCATCTCTTGCTTTCTTAATGAAACCGAGGACAGCTTGCAGGGAATAGTTGATTTATGGAATGAAAATGTTTGGCTCGCTGCACGTGGTGGCGGAATAGGCAGTTATTGGGGGAACTTGCGTTCAATAGGAGAAAGTGTAAAAGGTAGTGGTAAAACATCAGGAATTGTTCCGTTTATCGTAGTACAAAATGCTTTAACACTCGCAATTAGCCAGGGGTCATTGAGGCGAGGAAGTTCTGCAGTCTACCTTCCAATATGGCACCCAGAGATAGAAGAATTTCTTGACTTACGCAAGCCAACAGGTGGAGACCCAAACCGCAAAGCGCTAAATATACATCACGCTGTAATGGTAACTGATAAATTCATGCAAGCTGTTGAGAATGATCAAGAATGGGATTTAATTAGCCCTCACAACAATAAAGTTATATCAACTGTAAAAGCACGCGATATGTGGATTAAAATATTAACAGCAAGAATTGAGACTGGGGAACCATATATCATTTTCCTTGATGCAACAAATAATAATAAGCCAGAGTCTTACAAAAAGCTCAATTTAGACATTAAAATGTCAAATCTCTGTAGCGAGATAACTTTAACTACAGGTTATGATCACCTGAACAATTCACGCACCGCTGTGTGTTGCCTATCATCCGTAAACCTTGAGTACTATGAAGAATGGAAAGATAACAAGCTCTTCATAGAAGACATAATGCGTTTTCTTGACAATGTATTAGAGGACTTCATAAACAAAGCGCCTGACGAGATGAAGCGGGCAAAATACTCAGCAATGAGAGAACGCAGTATTGGCCTTGGTGTTATGGGCTTTCATTCATTTTTACAAAGCAAAATGGTTCCTTTTGAATCAGTAGCAGCACAACAATGGAACAAAAAAATATTCAAATATTTACGTGAACAAGCAGATATAGTTTCTAAAAAGTTAGCAGAAGAAAAGGGATCATGCCTCGATGCTCAGGAAATCAACTTACTTGAGAGATTTACACATAAGCTCGCTATCGCTCCAACTGCCTCAATCTCTATTATTGCAGGCAATACTTCTCCTGGCATAGAACCATACGCAGCAAACGTATTTATACAAAAAACACTAACAGGCTCATTTGTAGTGCGTAATAAATTTTTGCAAAAACTGTTAGCAGAAAAAAATCAAGATAATGATAAAATATGGTCTTCAATTTCAACAAACGAAGGCTCTGTACAACATTTGGATTTCCTTAGTGAACATGAAAAACTAGCCTTTAAAACAGCATATGAACTTGATCAAAGATGGATTATAGAACATGCAAGTGATAGAACACCATATGTTTGTCAGTCCCAATCAGTGAATTTATTCTTGGCTGCGAACGTACATAAACGTTACTTACACAAAATACATATGCTTGCCTGGAGAAAAGGGCTCAAGAGCCTATATTACTGCAGGTCACAATCAATGCAGAGAGCTGATAAGGTTTCGCATGACATATTTAAAAAAAGTGAAATATTGCAGCAAAAAACAGATATTAATTATGATGAATGCATATCATGCCAATAAATTGTACATGCCTTACTGTCACCCAATCTCCACTCTTCTTCTTGCCATCCCAGCTCAACCCTCTATGTCATCCGAATGCACCATTGCCTGTCATCACAGTGTACACTTGTTTGTCATGCCAGTGTCACGCGCACAACTGTACGAACATCCCGTAAAGCAATAAGACGTGTATTAAATATCAACTACTGATGCCATACGAATAGCCCTCCTCCTGTCATCCCAGTGCGTGACACTGGGATCCATCTTGCAGTACAATTCCATTAACATACTGTATCTTAGTATAAAAACTTTTATCCTTTCCGTTATCCATTATGCTCACTTGCAAGCAAGTTCGCTGGATTCCAGTGTCACGCACTGGAATGACACCATTTCTCTTGCACTTTTGTCTTAAAGTTGCAATGTTCTTACAGTTCTGTGTCACGCGCTGGAATGACACCGTGGGTCGGCTGTTGGTTTCTCATTAAATAGTTATGCAAGAGGTCTAACGTTAAGAGTATTAGAAGTTATAGCTTATTCCGATTTCTATGTTACTTCTTCTATTATATGAAAATGTATCAACAACATTAATTGCCAAGTCACGGTTTATTGTGATAATCCTGATTTTGCTATAACCAAAAAAAGCATTTACTTTTGGTGTAAAGCTGTAGCTGAAACCGAATTTTCCTTGTTGAGCAGCGGTAATACCTAATTTATCTGTGATGTCAAATGTACTTTCAGATTCCATCATTCCAAACCCTGCGCCGATACCAACATAAAGAGAAAGTGGTGTATCTGAAATATTATAATTGTACAGAGCATTTATCACACCTATACGAGTAGATAATCTAATTTTTTTTATACTTCCTCCTTTTATATTTTCTTTCATTATTCTGAAAAAAACTAGCCCGCATTCAAGTTTCACATTGCCTATAGAATAGCCTATAGCAGCACTACCAGCGAAACTGAAATCTAGATTTTCGCCTTCACTTCCTTGCGTACCAGCAAATATATCGGTGATAACGTTACTTAAAGTTGTTGCACGATTATCAACTACTATGTCGTAATGTATTGCAGCATGGAAGTTGCTTTTTTCACTTGTTGTATGGCTTACACTTAAATCTGAACACTTACCTGTACAAGTTTCTGTCGACATAAAAATAAGTAATACAATAATAAAGCGCTTGTATGTGGAAAATATATCTGTAGCTTTTTGTAAAGTATACAATATCGGTTTTTTAATGTAGTACTTAACCATAAAAATTACCATGCTTATTACGCTTAAAAAGCGTAACTAAATCCTACTCCTATGTTATTTCTGAAAATTTCTCCTGGAGCAGCAAATCCATAAAAAAGACGGTATCCTACAGAAACTCCTATTTGTGGTGTGAAATTATAACTGATGCCTAGCTTTCCTTGGTAAGATAGAATTGGAAGTGGGAAAGGAATGCCATACATCATAGTGGTGGTGTCTTCTGATAATCTAATTCCAAATCCTATACCAACACCAGCATATGGAGCAAAAGAAGTATTTTGGTTATAGTGATCATAATAAAGATTTATCATTCCTGTGTAGACACTAATGTCTTCTCTATTCTTAATGTCTCCCTTAACTCTAGAATTGATCAATTCAAATTCCACTCTAGCATCCTCGCTATAATAACCCATAGCTAATCCACCAAAAAAAAAGAAATCTTCTATATTCCTTTCTACATTTTCCACTTCCTGTGCTGATTTCATTTTTCTTATATCGACAGACAATATTTTATCATAAAAAACACCCACGTAAGTTTTGTAATCTTTGTGTGAACTACATGAATTAAAACCCTCAGCACAAGCAAAGGAACTGTGTGCAATAGTCAAGGCAAATAGTGTAATAAATGTGAAGCACAACCTTAGCATGTATAAATAGATATTTTGATATGGTTAATATTAACATATAAACATTAATTTATTTATATTATAGTTAGCATTAGACATAAGAGAAAATTTTAGTTTAATTGAAGTTAACTCATGATATATTGTTTGTAGGTTTTAAAGCAGGTTTTATGACTAGGATATCATTTTTATTAATTTTAATACTGCTAGTAGCAAGTTTACCAATAGTAAATAATTGGCTTTCAAGTCACAAAAGACATATGAGTATAAAGAAAGAAATGAGAAAAAGCGAGCTCAATTTGTGAAGGTTATAGCAATGAAACACACTGATCCCAGTGTCACGCACACAGCTGCACAAACATCCCGTAAAGCGATAGTATTGATTGTTAAACATCAATTACCGGTGTCATCCCAGCATCCTCTTCCTGTCATCCCAGTGCGTGACACTGGGATCCATTTTGCAGTACAACTTCACCAAAAATACTGTGTTTTAATATGAAATCAGCTATTTTTGTTGTTATCTATCCATCAACCTTCTACTTGTTTGCTAGCACAGCAATTAAGGACTGGATTCCAGTGTCACGCACTTGAATGACACCATTTTTCGCATTTTTGCCTTCAAATTTACAATGTTCGTACAGTTGTGTGTCACACACTGTGATGACAGTAGAAGGTTACTGGAATGACACCTTGCCTCAACTTATGTCGTTCATTCTGACTCTAAAGGAAATCCAATAAATGCTACATAGAGATATAGACGAATTTCTAAAATGCATTCCCAAAGATAAACGCATAATGTCCCTTGATATGGGGGGAAAGCAAATGGGTATAGCATTTAGTGACAAAACACAACTCATAGCTACTGCTCATAGCGTGTATCACAGAAAAAATATGACCAAAGATCTTGGTTACCTGAACAGAATACTCAAAGAAAACGAAGCTGGATCAATAATAATAGGGATACCACTTGAAGGAAGCGGACAAGAAAATGAGTGGTGCAGAGCCATAATTGACTTTGCAAATAAAATAATAAAAAAATATAAAGTAAATATATATTTACAAGACGAAAGTTTTTCCACGGCTATGGCAACTCATGCGCTAAAAATCACAGGTATATCAATCACAAAATCAAAGAAAATAGATGATAAAATTGCCGCATGCATCATTTTACAACGAGCGTTAGATCAAATAAATGCTATTAAATAGTTTTTTATTACAAACCTCAATCTTGAATAGCATCCCCAACATCAGAAATATTTTCTTCGGTCGAATCAGGATCTTCGACTTTTGCAACTGACACTACTTTTTCACCATGTTCTGTTTTAAATAAAGTAACCCCTTGAGTGCTGCGCCCTGCAATTCTGATATCATTGACTGAAATGCGGATCAATTTCCCTTTATCTGTGATAAGCATGATATTATCACCTTGCTCAACCGGGAAACTGGCAACAACATTACCATTCCTATTGGTAGTTAGAATATTTGTAATACCAACACCACCTCTGTTAGTTATTCTGTACTCATATGCTGAAGTTCTTTTACCAAAGCCATTTTCAGTAATGGTTAATATGAACTCTTCATTCACAGCTAGCTTTAAGAACAACTCGTTCTCTATTCCTAAATTACTTAAGGCTTTCTCTAATTTAGGATTGATAGAATTACTACTTGCAGTTTCTAATCTTTTCTCAAGTGGTGTTTTTAGGTAAAGTTCTTTTACTTCTGTAGTAATTTCTATCCCATTCAGCATCGTCATTGAAATTACGCTATCGGACTTTGCAAGCCTAATACCTCTTACACCATCTGAATTTCTACTCTTAAATTGGCGAACATCACTCGCAACAAATCTTATACTTTTTCCAAGTCTTGTTGAAAGTAAAACATGATCGATTTCATCACAGACTTTAACTGATATTAATTTATCTCCCTCATCAAGCTTAATTGCTATTTTCCCATTGCTTGGAATGTAGTGAAAATCCGTTAAAGAATTACGTCTTATATTTCCATGGGCAGTAGCAAAAACTATATTTTGATTTTCGTCATTCTCACTTGGTAGCGGCATGATGTTAGTGATTGTCTCACATTCGCTAAGCGGAAAAATGTTAACAAGCGCTCTTCCACGTGCAGTTGGTTCTGCAAGAGGTAATTTATAGACTTTTAATCTATAAACTCGACCAATATTAGAAAAGAATAAAACGCTAGTATGAGTATTTGTCACAAATAACTTTGTGATTACGTCTTCTTCTTTCAACCCCTGCCCTAGCTTTCCTTTTCCACCACGACGCTGAGTTCTATAATGAGAAAGCTTAACGCGCTTAATATAACCATTCATGGTTACGGTGATCACCATGTCCTCTTGTGGTATCAAATCTTCTGCTTCAATGTCTGTATCTGACTCTTCTATTGTAGTTTTTCTTGCTACAGCAAATCTATTCTTTATTTCTTGTAAATTGTTTTTTATTTCTTTCATCAATCTTTCTTCTGAGCCAAGGAACTCGATGTATTCTTTGATTAAGTCAACCATTGTTTTGAGCTCAGCTTCTAATTTTTCCTTTTCAAGGCCAGTTAAACGCTGTAGTTTCATATCAAGAATAGCCTTAACTTGTAGCTCAGTTAATCTATACACTCCACCTTTCAAAAAGCTTGCGCTATCAGAAATCAACTCAATAATAGTGTTGATTTCATTTGAAGTTTTCCATTCTTTGTTTAAGAGTTCCTTACATGCTTCCGCCGGATCTTTTGAGCCACGGATTATCTTAATAACTTCATCTATGCTTAAAACTGCAATATAAAGCCCTATATATATATGAGCTTTCTCTCGTGTTTTTCTAAGTCTAAACTCTGTTCTTCTGATTAATACTTCTTTTCTAAAGTCAACAAAAGCTACTATGATTTCCTTTAGTGACATCAAAGCAGGTCTATTATTATTAAGCACTAAAGTATTAACACTAAAGCTACTTTTTAATGGAGTGAGCCCCAATATTTGATTTAATATGAAATCTGCTGCAGCGTTTCTTCTGAGATCAATTACTACTCTAATACCTGACTTGTCAGATTCATCCCTGATTTCTGTTATGCCATCAATTCTTTTTTCTTTTACAAGTTCGCCTATTTTCTCTATCAACCTAACTTTATTTACTTGATACGGGATTTCGTCAATAACAATTGCTTGCCTATCTTGCGGCAAGTCTTCCATATGAGTTTTGCCTTGTACAACAATTGAACCTCGACCTGTCGCAAACGCTGACCTTATTCCTGACCTTCCAAGAATCGTTCCACCTGTTGGAAAGTCTGGCCCTGGTATCACTTCAAGCAATTCATCCAGAGTAACTTCCGAATTATCTATATATAAAATACAAGCATCAATTATTTCCCCAAGATTGTGAGAAGGAATATTAGTTGCCATACCAACTGCAACACCACTTGCACCATTGACCAATAAGTTTGGAAATTCTGCAGGCAGAACAACCGGCTCAGTTTCATGCCCATCATAGTTTGGCCTAAAATCAACAGTATCCTCATCAATATCATTGAGTAAAAAGTGTGACACTCTCTGAAGCCTTGCTTCTGTATAACGCATCGAAGCTGGCGGATCACCATCTATAGAACCAAAGTTACCTTGCCCATCAATAAGCGGTAAAAGAAGTGAGAAATCTTGAGCCATCCTCACCAAAGAGTCGTAAATAGCTGCATCACCATGCGGGTGATATTTCCCCATCACGTCACCAACTATACGTGCTGCTTTTTTATACGGCTTACCAGCATCGTACCCTGCCCTTGACATTGCATACAATATACGTCTATGAACTGGCTTAAAACCATCACGCACATCAGGTATAGCGCGGCTGATGATCACACTCATCGCGTAGGAAAGATAAGAATCCTCTAATTCCTTTGTGATTGATACTGATACTATATTATCTGACATTTAAATATTAATTCGTTTAAGGAAGTTTAACACTTAATTTAGCAAATGGTCAATGATAAATCAGGTAAAAATGGGAATTGCTTTATATTCCATACAATAGCAGAGCGGAAAGACAAGTTTAGATTATCTATACAAGTTTTTGTTGATTAATATATAGTATTTAAACTAAAATATATGATTATAGCTAAGCAGACGATAAATGGACAAAAAGTTAAAAAAAACAACGGTAGGCAAAAAAAAAGATACAACAAAGGTGCCTATTATAAAAGATGAAAGCAAGAGAGATTTTATAACATTAACTACATGCGCCATGGCTGGAATAGGAGCTGCAAGTGGACTTTGGCCATTGGTTAAGTCCATGAATCCTTCTGCTGAAGTTTTAGCAATGTCCTCGGTAGAAGTTAATTTATCTGGAATTCAAGAAGGACATGGAGTAAAGGTAAAGTGGCAAGGCAAGCCCGTGTTTATTCGTAAACGTACAAGACAAGAGATTGAAGCTGCAAGGGCTGTTGATGTAAAGAATTTACGTGACCCTCAACCGGATGAGGAAAGGGTATATGAAGGAAAGGATGAATGGTTAATTATGATTGGAATATGTACACATCTTGGATGTGTGCCGGTTGACCATGATACAAAAGATGGTAATGGCTGGTTTTGTCCTTGCCATGGCTCATATTACGACACGTCAGGTCGAGTGATTGGTGGACCTGCACCAAGAAATATGGATGTACCTGATTATTTTTTTCCTAGTGAAAATGTTGTTGTAATTGGTAAAAAGGCTTAATTCACACTATATATTTATCATTTGCTTTTGGAAGTACCATATGTTCGCATATAGCGAATGAATTTTTGTATGTATTCGTTATTAGTGCTATGTATTTCCTGAACATTTCCATGAAAGATGATGTCTCCCTCATATAATACAGCTATTTTATCAGCTATTTTAAATGCGCTATGAATATCATGTGTGATTGTGATGATTGTAGGATTAAGATCGTTAGACAGTTTTATTATTATCTCATTTACTATATCTGACATAATTGGATCCAGCCCTGAAGTTGGTTCATCCAGAATAATAATTTCTGGATTGTGTGCTATTGCTCTTGCAAGCGCTACCCTTTTCTTCATACCACCTGATAATTCTATTGGAAACATGTCTGCTATATTTTCTTCCAATCCAACGTCGCTCAGCTTTTCGATTGCCAGCAGCTTTGCCTCTTTTTTGCTAATATTAAAGCGTTTTTTATAATTAAAAGATATATTTTCCCACACTGTAGCATAATCAAATAAAGCAGAATTTTGAAATAAAACACCAAATCTATTTTTCTTTTTGCTATCTATTTTTATAGATCCTGAATCTGGTGCCAGTAAGCCGATAATTATTTTTGTTAGTACGGATTTACCGCTTCCTGAGCCACCAAGTATAACTAATGATTCCCCTTTTAATATATCAAAACTCAGGTCGTTTAATATTGTTTTATCATTAAAAGACAAGTTTAAATTTGATATTGATATTATTGGGCTATGCATAGATCAAAGTAAGCATATAATTTGTTAAAATGATTAATATAGATGATACAACAACAGTTGATGTTGTAGCAACACCAACTCCTCGAGCACCTTCCAGGCAGTGATAGCCGTAATAGCAGCTTGTGATGGAAATGATAGCTCCAAATACAGTTGCTTTGACTAATCCGGTTATAAAATCATACATATTAAAAAACTGAGCTGTATATTTGATATATATGTTTAAATTATGGTGAAATTCAAAAACAGCGGTGATATAACCTCCAAATATCCCGATTAGATCTGCACACACCGTAAGTATAGGAAACATTATCACTGACGCTAAAATTCTTGGCGCAATTAAATATTTAAAAGGGTTGATACTCAAGGTTGTAAGAGCATCTATTTGCTCGGTAATGCGCATTGTGCCAATTTCTGCTGCAATTGATGACCCAACCTTCCCTACCATTATCAAACTAATTAACACTGGACCCAATTCCTTTATGATTGTAATCGTAACAATTTTCGGCACAACTTGTTCTTGATTAATTAGCATGCCACTCAAGCTACTTTGTAAAACTATTACTGCTCCTATAAATACCCCAGTCAGCCCAACAATTGGCAAAGAGAAAAAACCTATCTCTATAATTTGCCTTGCCACGTTGCTAAAATAATATGGCGGCACAAAGCAATGGTATAGAGATTGAATAAAAAATATGAATGCGCTACCAAGCCTCGACAAGAAATTGATGAAATACCTACCAATTATTCTAATGCTATTGATATCAAAAAAGCTCACTGCGTTTATCTTAGATAAAAAACTGATTTTATTAAAATCTTTCATCCAAAGTATATCTGAGATATATATAAATTCAATGTATACTAAAATAATTTAGATTTATGTAATTATGTATGTACCCGTACTTTAGTATAATACACTTTTAACCACAATTCTGGATGGCGTTGTTACATAGAAATTTATTAAATATCAAATTCAGTCGTTTATAGCTTTTGGCACTACAAAATATCCATGCTCAGGCTTTGTGTTAGATAATATCTCCTCTTTAATGTTTTGAGAATTAACAACGTCGTCACGTACATGAACATCCTTATCAATGCTACCGTAGCGTATAGGAGACACACCTTCAGTGTTAACTTGCAGCAAAATATCGTGTATCCAATCCAGCATTGTTAGCTCTTTAGAATAGTGTTCAATTTCATCATTTGATAGCTTAATCCTTACAAGCCGGGCAATTTTACGCATTTCTTCTTCGGTAATTGTTATTTTTCTTTTATTTACAAATTCTATTAGCGAAGTAATTATATCTTCTGTCGATTTAGTGGGCATCTTCACCTCCTTGGGTCTCTAACATAAAGTTAGCTAAAATATTTGCAACTGAAACAACTTCTATCTTATCAGTTTTTTCAAATTTTGGAAGTATGGTATCTGTGATGATCAATTTATCTAAAGCAGAAGAAGAGATTTTGTCAACTGCAGTGCCTGAAAGCACCCCATGTGTAATACAAGCAATTACAGAATTTGCTCCATTGTTTTTAAGTGCAAGTGCGGCATTGCATAAAGTTCCACCAGAATCAACTATATCATCAACAATCACGCAATTTTTGTCTGCCACTTCTCCTATTATATTCATCACTTGAGATGTACCTGCTTTCTCTCTATATTTATCAACTACAACGATCTTATCACTTAACTCTATGTTATATTTTTCTTCTAAAGTCTTTGCAAAAGCACGCGCTCTGCCAATTGCTCCAACGTCTGGTGCAATGATTGCTAAGTTTTCTTTATGTACTATAGATTTAGTAAATATCTCAAAACAGTTTAAATTAGCTATTGGCACATTAAAAAAGCCCTCAGTTTGACTTGAATGTAAGTCAACGACTGCAACACTATTCACACCTGCAGTTTGAATAAGGTTTGCAACAAGCTTAGCACTGAGAGCTGACTGCATCTTACCGTTTTTGATAGTCCTGTCTTGCCTGCTATATCCATAATAAGGAATAATTGTCGTTATCCTCTTAGCTCCAGCTCTTTTTGCTGCATCAATTGTAAGGAGAAGCTCTATAAGACTATCATTCACAGGAGGAGAAATAGATTGTATTATACACACTTCTTTATTATAGAGGTCACTCCCCACTTCAACGTTTATCTCACCATCAGCAAACTTTGATATATGAGACTCAGATGATTGAACGCTCAGCTTATTAGCTATTAATTCCCCTAATTCTTTACTAGCATTGCCTATTATTACCTTCATAATGTATTAATTGAGTTTTTTAGATTATACATAGATTATTAAATGATTAAAGTTGTTAGTTTCTTTATCTTGTCATCCCAGTGCCCTACTCTTCTTGTCATCCCAGTGCGTGACACTGGGATCTCGTTTGAAAAATACAAGCCTAAAATCATGGATTCCAGTGTCACGCACTGGAATGACAGGTGAAAGGCTACTGTAATGACAAGGGAATGGTTACATAAAACAGTACGCATAGTTTTGAGAAGCATCTAATGATTAATGAGGAGATTATAAAAGATCATTTAAAAAAAGTTATAGAGCAAAAAAGCAGCAAGGATGTTATTGCCCTTGGCATAGTATCTTCAATTATTATTAAGGAAGGACACGTTAGTTTTGCTCTTGAAATTGACGGTAACACAAAAGAAAACGAAGAGTTAAGAAAAAATTGTGAGCAAGCTGTTAAAGATATACCAGGTGCAACAAAGGTGACAGTAGTTGCAACTAGTGCTACTACTCCAAAACAACAAAAAGCTAAATTACATATCGAAGGAGTTAAAAATATAATTGTTGTTGCCTCTGGCAAAGGTGGCGTGGGCAAATCCACAGTTGCACTAAATCTCGCTCTTTCACTCGCAAGATTAAAGCATAAAGTTGCACTGCTGGATGCGGATATATATGGTCCTTCAATTCCTAAAATGCTTGGTGCTGAAGAATTAAAGCCAGAGGTATTAGGTGGTAAAGTCATACCTATAGAAAAGTATGGACTTCATACTATTTCAATTGGCTATTTCATCGATAAAGACCGTGCAGCAATATGGCGCGGACCTATGATCACAAAAGCACTTCACAATTTGCTAATGGGAACAAAATGGCCTGATATAGAATATTTGATAATTGACACACCGCCTGGAACCGGAGATGTACATTTAAGCCTGATGGAAAATTTTCACTTAACTGGAGCAATAATAGTTTCAACACCACAGGAACTTGCTTTAATTGATGCACGTAAAATCTACGATATGTTTACAAAGCTCAGTGTGCCAGTTATTGGCATTGTGGAAAATATGAGTTATTTTATCCAAAACAGCTCAAAAATATACATTTTTGGAAAAGACGGTGCAAAAAAGATGTCTGAGGAGCTAGGCATAACACTCTTAGGCAGCATTCCTATAGACCCACAAATATGCCAAGCCTGTGACTGTGGAGATCCTTCAATTTTAAGTCAAAATTTAGTAGAGATTTACGATGATATTGCTAAAGGAATTTTAGTATTACCAATCAAAGAAAAAACATAACCTTAAGCCTTGTAGGCAACAGATCTCTTGCAGAACTCGATTTCTGATGAGAAATTTTTAGGAGAAGTGCAGACGAGCACCGCAGAATACTCGGATGTATTTGAGGAGCGCAGACAAGCTTTAACGACAAAATTGCCTTCAGAAATCGAGTTATGCAAGAGATCTAATAGTTATTTAGTTAATACGCTGATTATAAAACAGTCTATGTTGCCATCAAAAACAGAATTTATATTGCCTACTTCATACCCAGCTCTTAAATCCTTCACCATTTGATATGGATGCACAACGTATGATCTAATTTGATTACCCCAACCTATATCGCATTTTTTTCCATATTCTTCCGCCATTTTTTGTTCTTTCTTTTCCAATTCAATCTGGTACAAACGTCCTTTTAGTAATTTTAGTGCCTCATCTTTGTTTTTATGTTGAGAACGATCATTTTGACATTGCACTACAACTCCTGTTGAAATATGTGTAATGCGTACTGCACTTTCAGTTTTGTTCACATGCTGTCCACCAGCACCAGAAGCACGATAAGTATCGACCTTTAAATCTTTCTCGTCCACAACAATGCTAATTGAATCTTCAATCACTGGAGTCACACCTACACTTGCAAAACTTGTATGACGTTTACTATTTGCATCAAATGGTGATATTCTAACAAGCCTGTGAATACCACTTTCACTTTTTGCCCATCCATAAGCTTTTTCTCCAATAATTTTTATTGTTGCAGACTTTATACCAACTGCATCACCATCTAATTTTTCTACAATTTCAACCTTAAAATTGTGATAAATCTCTGCCCATCTTACATACATTCGCATAAGCATTTCAGCCCAATCATTGCTCTCTGTTCCACCAGCTCCTGAGTGAATTTCCAAAAAACAATCATTGTTATCCGCTTCACCAGAAAATAATGACTCTGTTTCTTTATACTTGATTAGTTTCTCTAGCTTTGTAAGCTCGTTTTCAACTTCAGAAAAAAACTCTTCATCATTTTCGTCAATAGCAGATTTCATTAAATCAATGGCGTCATTGTAATTACTTTCTAGCTCTAAAAACGACTCTACATCATTTTTAATTTTAGAACGTTCTTTTAAAATTTTTTGTGCTTTTTGATTATCTTGCCATAGGTCATCATTCGACGCTTGTGAGTTCAACTCTTCAAGACGCAGCTTTAATTTTTCTATGTCAAAGACACCTCCTGACAAGAGAAACACTTTTACTTAAGCTCTGAAAGTGTTCAAGGATTTCTGAATAAGTTTTCATTATGCTTTAGATTTTAATATGTTTACTATCACCAATAATAACAGCAAACAAAATAGAAATTTAACCATATAGTAGTTAATTCAAAACAACTTCATTATACTCTAATGATCGAAGGAATCAAGCATGTATATTTATTAAAAAGCAAGGTAAAATAATGAATGTTGAAACAAATTTTCACTACGATTTAGATCAAAAGGTTGTTAAAGACCTGATAGAGTCAATTGACAACCGAGATCTAGAAAAGGTTAATGAGATTATAAAAACTATAGATAGTGTTCAGCTAGCTTATTTTCTATCAACGGCAATTAATGACCATAGGGAAGAATTAGTAAATGTCCTTGATCACTATTTGTTAAGTGATGCTCTAGTGCATGTTGTACCAGACTTACAGATAAAAATAATAGAAACATTAGGAGCAGAAAATACTGCACATTTACTGATGCTTTTAGATATAGAAGACATAGTAACCATAGTAAAAGACTTAGATAGCAAGCACTTAGAAAATATACTCAGCTATCTGCCAGATCAAACAAAAAAATCAGTAGAAGAATTGCTATCATATCCAGAAGAAAGTGCGGGAAGGCTGATACATAAAGATATGGTTATAGCTCCATATTATTGGACAATAAATCAGTTGATGGAGTTTTTGCGCAACTATAAAAAAATACCAGAAAATTTTTACCAAATTTTTATTATTAATTCAAAATTGGAGCCGATAGGCAGCGTTAACTTAAATAAAGTGATATCCAATTCAGGGGAAACCATAATAGAGGAAATAATGGACCGTGATATAAAAATCATAAAAACTGGTGTAGACCAGGAGGAAGTAGCAAGAGTGTTTCAAGATTACTCTCTGTTATCAGCTCCGGTAGTAAACAAGCATGGGAAAATTATCGGTGTAATCTTAATTGAAGATGTAATAAAAGTCGTTCAACAAGAAACAGAAGAAGATGTGCTAAAAATAAGCGGTGTATCGGCTAAAGCTGATATAAATGCACCTATACATAAAACTATAATGAAAAGACTACCTTGGTTATTGTTTAATCTCTTAGCTGCAACAATATGCTCTATAGTGGTTGGTTTTTTCGATAACGTAATAGAAAGGTTCATAGTGCTACCAATAATCATGCCGATAATCGCATCAATGAGTGGAAATGCAGGATCTCAAACAGTAACGCTAACTATCAGGGCACTCGCAACAAAATATTTAACTGAGCAGAATGCAAAAAGAATACTCGTAAAAGAATTTTTAATAGGCCTTATAAATGGAGTAATGTTATCTACAATTTCATTGGTAGTGTTAGCAATAAGGTTTCACAACTTCAAAGTAGAGATGATCTTTGTTGTTTCAATGATTATGATGTCAATTATTGCAACATTTATCGGTGCTTTTATTCCCATAATGCTCCATCGTTTAAAGTCTGATCCTGCAGTTTCTTCTTCAATTCTAACATCAGCAACAACTGACATCCTTTCAGCTTTAATATTTCTTGGGCTTGCAACGATGCTTTTGTGTAGTTAGGCTGGGCCATTTTCTCTATCATCCTATAACTTGATCCACATCTGTACGAACGTCGTACTTCAAGATCATTCTGTTCTCATCCCAGTATCCTCTTTCCGTTTATCCAAGTCGCCCCTTCCTGTCATCCCAGTACCCAGACACTTGGATCTCACTTAGTAATTTCGTAATGTAAATTATACCAATCTTAGTTTTTTCTTGCAACTAAATCGATTTTCCATTGCAAGTATATAAATAGTGTAATTTCCCATAAAACCTAGATCCCAGTGTCACGCAGGCTTTGTTGCATAGCTAGGGAGAAAAAAGCTGGAAGTTACTGACTAAATTCATTATAAAATGGCCATTTAACCGCCAAAGGAAAAATATGCCAGTCAAAATGAAAGTCAGTAACCAAAGTGAATATAACAAATTTCTTCAAGAAAGGGGAAATATTTTTCATTACATCAACGACGCCATTGAAAATTGGCACGAAAATAGACCAAAAGTAGCAGGTGGCAATAATATTTACACCGATAAAGTTGTGATTTTAGTTCATATAATAACTTATCTATTTAGGATTGGCCTGAGGCAAACGGTAGGATTTATAAAAGGATACCTCGAGCAAATAGGAAAAAGCCTACAAGTCATCAGCTATTCACAGGCCTCAAGAAGATTTAAAAAACTGAATATTAAGATTAATGACAACAGGGTTGATAAAAATAATATGGAAAATATTGAAATTGCTATAGATAGCACTGGTATTGGCATCTATAACACTACTGCTGGCCATAACAAAAAAAATAATGAAGTGAGACAATACAGAGGGAGAGAACAAGCAAGAAAAATGCATGTAATGTTAGATATAAGCAGCAAAAAAGTTATGGATTTAAAATACACTGAACTATATTATCCTGACCACTGGGCAGCTAGTAAGCTGATGAAAAATGATTATGGTAAAATAGAAACGTTATATGCAGATGGTGCATATGACAGAGCCATGATTTATCAGCAATGTTACAAGCTTAGAATAAAAACGAAAATACCACCAAAAATTGATGCAGTAGAGCATCAGAATTTGGATTATATGGCCCAAAGAAATACTGCAGTTAGGTTAATAAGATCGTTTGATGGAGATACAATAGAGAAAATAAAGCAATGGAAAAAGGAGGTAGGATATGGAAAAAGATCCTACATAGAAGCATTCTTTTCGCGATTAAAGCAAATATTTGGGTTTAGTTTTAGGAATAAATCTGAGGTTAATCGTGAGAAGGAACTGCTACTCAAGTGCTATTTGCTGAATAAATTTACTGATATAGGTATGGCTAAATTTCAGGTAGCCTCATGAACTTATCATATACTACCTGATGCCAACTAGCTATGCAACAAAGCCTGTCACGCACTGGGATGACAGGAGGAGTATACTTGGATGACACCATTAGTTGTGCAGGTCGATTTAAAATACAACATTCGTACAGCTTACGATAGTATCTATAGCATAAATCTTACTAATGCCAAATAAAAGCTACATCTCTTCCGGTTCGCTAATTATTCATAGAGTTAAAAAAGTCAGCATTACTCTTTGTTAAAAGCAATTTATCACGTAAAAACTCCATTGCTTCAATAGATCCCATAGGGTTAAGTATTCTACGTAACACCCATATTTTATTGAGTATAGCTTTCTCAATCAATAATTCTTCCTTTCTAGTTCCAGATCTCGTAATGTCAATAGCTGGAAATATTCGTTTATCAGCAAGTTTTCTATCAAGAATGATCTCAGCATTTCCTGTACCTTTAAATTCTTCAAAAATAACCTCATCCATTTTTGAACCAGTGTCTACCAAAGCTGTAGCAATGATTGTTAAAGAACCGCCATTTTCTATATTGCGGGCTGCTCCAAAAAAACGTTTTGGTCTTTGTAGCGCATTTGAGTCTACACCACCAGTTAACACTTTTCCAGATGAAGGAATAACTGCATTATAAGCACGTGCAAGACGAGTTATAGAGTCGAGTAAGATGACCACATCTTTTTTATGCTCAACCATTCTTTTAGCTTTTTCTATTACCATTTCAGCAAGTTGTACATGGCGATAAGCAGGTTCATCAAATGTAGAGCTCACTACCTCGCCTCTCACAGAACGCATCATATCTGTAACTTCTTCAGGTCTTTCATCTATTAGTAATACTATTAATTCTATTTCAGGGTGATTTGCAGATATAGAAGTAGCTATTTGCTGGAGTAACATTGTTTTCCCAGTACGAGGTGGAGCAACTATTAATGCTCTTTGTCCTAGACCAAGAGGCGCAACTATGTCTATAGCACGCATGTTTATATCTTTTCTATTATCATCGCTGCTATTGTTTTCAAGGATTAATCTTTTTTCAGGATAAACAGGACGCAAATTATCAAAATGAACGTACTTCCTTAACTCACTCACCTCAGCAGAATTAATACTTTCAACCTTAGTCAAAGTAAAATATCTTTCTTTATCACCAGGTGGCCTTAATTCTCCGCAGACTATATCTCCTGTGCGTAAATTAAATTTCTTTATTTGTCCATTGGAAACATAAACATCATCAGCACTGGGAGCATAATTTGCGCTTGCTGAGCGTAAAAAACCAAAACCATCAGGCAATATTTCTACCACTCCACTTCCTGTAGTAATGCCTCCTTCCTCGCTCATTTTCTTCATCAAGCTGAATATCATTTCCTGTTTCAGCATTCTGCCGTTACTCTTTCCATTAGCTGAAACTTTTCTTTCTTCAGTCAATTGTAATAATTCTTCTACTGTTCTTGCTTTTAAATCACTTAAATCTAATGTTTTGATATTTTTTTCATTATCTTCATGTGTTACTTGTTTTATCATATCGTTATCGGAAATTTGTTCGTTTTTCTTTGTTGATTCGCGCTTAGCCGTAATCTTTTCGCTTGTCAAAACATCATCATTAATTGTTGCCATACTCCTCCAAAAATTTTAATTGATTCTTGCTCACCTAAAATGTGACTATAAGATAATAAATTAAGTTGAGTTAAGTTTTTAGAATGTGCTAAACCCAATTACCACAGGGTCCACATACTTTGCTTACATTATATCAATAACTACTGGTAAGTCAAGTTAATTTAGTATTAACAGTATGTAAAAGCAAATAAATAATTTTAGAAGCCTTTAAGTATCAATCTTATTCAGATATTCAATCTGATTGTATTATAGCGGTAAATAGGCTATATATCACTGTATTCTCTCAATATTCAAGCTGTATGATTGTAAAAATAAGTGAACTATTAAACTCACTTCTATGTATAAAGATATTTAACATTCCATTTATAATTATTTGGGTAATTGCAACCGGGATTTTTTGCACAGTTCAGTTTAAATTCATTAATTTCAGATTATTTAAATACGGAATACAAACACTATTTAACATGAAATGTAATAGTGATAACAAAGGTATAATCACTCATATTCAAGCATTTGCAACAGTAATTTCAGGAACAGTAGGGCTTGGAACGATATCAGGAGTTGCAATTGCTATTACAATAGGGGGACCAAGTGCAATTTTTTGGATGATAATTACTGGAATGCTTGGTATGTCAATAAAGTTCGCTGAAGTGGTGCTTGCATTTACTCATCGCTCTGACAACACAACTGGCGGGGCTTTTTATTACATGAAAGACGGGCTTGCAAAAATTGGATTTCCAAAAACTGGCAAATTTCTTGCATTCGCCTATGCGATTATGCTTATTATCGCAATGATATTTGGTGGAATACCATTTCAAGCGAATCAAATGGCAGCATTGTCAGATAACCTCTTTGGTTATAACGTATCTATTATAATATCTCTGCTTGTTTTAGTCGTGATACTTGGAGGAATAAAACGCATTGCTTTTGTGGCAACGAGTTTAGCACCTATTATGATAATGTTATATATAGGTATGTGTGTGTATCTAATCTACGTGAACAAAAGCAATCTACTCAATGCTTTATCTATAATATTTCAAGATATTTTCAGTAAATCAGCCGTAGGAGGAGGGGTATTCAGTGGTTTAATAGCGGGAGTGAGAAGATCAGTGTTTGCTAATGAAGCAGGTACTGGAACAGCAGCGATAGCACATTCAACTGTTAAAGAAGTAGATCCAATCAAAGTTGGGTGTGTTGCGATGATTGCACCATTTATAGATACAATATTAATCTCATTTTTAACTGGTATTGTGATAATCATTACAGGTATCCACAACGTTGATAATATTGGTGATATCACATTAATTAGTTCGATATTTTCAACAGCTTTGCCCTTGTTCAGCAAGTCGGTCTTTCCTCTTATAATGTTTTCATTTGCATTTTCCACAATAATCGCTTATTGTTACTACTCTGAAGTTGCTTTACTGTATTTATTTGGTAATAAAAAAGTACTGCTGATATTGTTCCAAGTTTTTATAGTAATCTCAGTATATGTGAGTTGTATGTCAAAAAATGTGGAATTTATATCTTATTTGGGTGATACATTATTTATGTGTCTTATGATCCCAAACACTATTGCAATATATCTGCTGAGAAGAGAAGTTTTAAATACGATAGATTCTTATTACAGTTCCAAAAGGTAGTAAAAATGATTTATAGATTACTTTGTATGGCATTATTTTGCCTATTGTTTAATGATGCGTATGGTTCAGGTTTTTATGAAAGTTATGATACTGTACTGAATGGAATAAGCACCTTTATGAATGAAGTGCTGTTTTTCAAAATCTTTTATATACCGTTCATACTTCTTTTACTATCCTTTGGCTATATATTTTTAACCTTACGCTTTAAGTTTCTTAACATAAGAATGTTTAAGCACGCATTTGCTATTCTTTTCGGAAAGTACGATACAGATCACCATGATGGCCACATCACACATTTTCAGGCATTTATAACTGCACTTTCAAGTACTGTAGGCCTTGGAACTGTTGCAGGTGTTGCAATTGCAGTTTCAATGGGTGGACCTGGAGCGGTGCCTTGGATGATGATTACAGGTTTTTTTGGTATGTCAGCAAAATTTGCTGAAGTAACATTGGCATTTAGACACAGAACAGAAGATCAGGACCAATTATTTAGTGGACCTTTTCAGTACATAAGGAATGGTTTAGAAGAGTTTGGCTTTAAAAAACTTGGCATTTTTCTAGCTGCAACATATGCAGTATTTTTTGTGTTATCAGGTCTTGGAGGAAGTGTAGCGTTTCAAACTAATCAAATGGTTTCAATATTATCTGGTTATTCAGATTGGGTAGACGGTCATCCTTGGTTTCTTTCTTCTATAATCTCTGCACTGCTTGGCTTGGTAATTATCGGCGGAATTCAGAGAATAGCGAGAGTATCTTCTGCATTAGTTCCTATTATGTCACTCATATATATATGTAGTTGCCTTGTTATCATTGGGTTTAATATCCACAACCTTGGTCACACATTTAAGATATTATTTTCCAGCATGATAGATTTTAATGCTGTTGGCGGAGGAATGGTAGGAGCATTTGTTGCTGGAATTCAAAGAGCAGTTTTTGCAAGTGAAGCTGGTGTTGGTTCTGCTGCAATTACTCATGCAACAACTAAAGATGAAGAACCAGTAAGAACTGGGCTTGTTGCGATGATAGAGCCGTGTTTTGACACAATGTTAATTTGCTGTTTAACGGGAATAACAATAGTAATAACAGGTGCATACCAAACAGGTGTTGGCGAAGGGATATTAATCACTCAAAAAGCATTTGAGACAGTTTCTCCATGGTTTCCTATACTTTTGACAGTAGCAGCACCTTTGTTTGCATTTTCTTCGGTAATTTCGTTTGTGTATTGTTGTGAAATGGGATGGCTGTACCTATTTGGTGCAAAAAGTATAATAATATACCGTATATTGGTTGTAATTGTAGCATTTTTCTCTGGCTTATCTAAAGATATCATGACTATTTCCAATATTGGTGGAACTCTATTTTCTTGTTTAGCTTTGATCAACATGACAGCACTTATACTGTTTAGCAACCAGATCAATGATGAAGTTCAATGCTATTTGAAAAGACTGAAAAATAATAAAATTAATTAAATTTTGGTGTATGAAGGTACAGCAACAGGTGTCATTTCAGTACTATCTTCTTGTTACAGCAAAACTCTTCCTAGTACAATCTTCTTGTCATCCAAGTGCTCGTTTTTTGTCATCCCAGTGCGTGACACTGGGATCCAGTCTTTCATATAATTTCATCACAATACTGTATCTTGACACAAGAACTTTTATACTTTTCGTTATTCATTGTGCTCACTTGCAAGCAAGTTCGCTGGATCCCAGTGTCACGCACTGGGATGACAGGAAGGGCTATTCGAATGACACCCTTGGAGCTACTTTCATGACAAGAGATGTGGCAATGTTTTGGCTATTGTCATCCAAGTACAATCTTCCTGTCATCCCAATAACTGACACACAATTGTACGAATGTTGTATTTTAAGGCAGCTTGCACAACTAATGGTGTCATTCCAGTGCTCATTTCCTGTCATCCCAGTGCGTGACACTGGGATCTATTTTGCATGTAGTTCCGCTATAGTATTATGTTTTAATGTAAAATTTTATATTTATCCTCTAGATTCGCTTGCGAACAAAGTTCGCTGGATCCCAGTGTCACGCACTGGGATGACACCTTGGGGGTACTCGGATGACAGCGATGTTTTGGGTATTGTCATCCTATGGCTTGACCATAGGATCCAGAAAGAAAAAAGCATGGGTTCCAGTGTCCGCTACTCGAATGACACCATTTGGATACTGGGATGATGGAGAGGTATATAGTTCTTATACTATCCTACATACTCGGTTCAATACCGTTTAGTTTAATTATTACAAAAGCTCAAGGTATAGATTTAAGAAAAATAGGTTCAGGAAATATTGGAGCTACAAATGTCTTAAGGACAGGAAATAAATCTCTTGCTGCTTTAGCATTATTGCTCGATTCCTTAAAAGGATTCATTGCAGTTTATATAGCGCAGCAATTTCTTGATGATGGTTTTGATGTGTATCTCTGTGCAATTTTAGCAGTTTTTGGGCACATGTTTCCTATATGGCTAAAATTTAAAGGAGGCAAAGGAGTTGCAACCACTCTAGGAGTGTTGATAGCACTTAATATTCAGATCACTGCAGCATTCGTAATAACTTGGATAATAGTCTTTCTTGCCTTTAGATACTCTTCTCTTGCTTCGCTCAGTGCTACTGCAATATCCGTGATAACTTCATGCTTTTTTGAAGTGGATTTGTTCTTAACATTACTAACTATAGGAGCACTGGTTTTTCTAAAACACCACAGAAATATTGTGAACCTTTTGCATGGTAAGGAACATAAGTTTTATAAGTGATGCATTGCCAAATGAATAACACTCAAGCTACGAGATAAATTGCTTGATGGTATTATCCTTGCCTCATTATTCAAAGTTATCATTCTTTCTTTTACTATTTTATCTATTTCTTGTGTTGTCAAAAGACCATCTTCAATGAATTCATTTTTTGTTTCTCTTATTTTTTCATAAAGCTGCTCTATATTATTTTTATTTCTATCATATATATCCTCAACTTCTAACTTTAACTTATATGAAGCTTCTTTTTTTAACATTTCATCTATTTCTAGTTCTGTTATTTCTAACTTTTCTTGCAAAGTTTTCTTTATTTTTTGCTTATCATTGTTTTTACTGAGTTCTGCATATACCCTATAGCACTTTTTTTCTTTTTGTAGCGTTCTTAGCTTATCTAACATGCTAATTATCTGACCTTCAATAGCCTTTTCAGCTTTTAACTTAAATTCTTCCACTTCTTTTTTTATTATCGTATCAGCTATTTTTTTAGCATCGTCATGAGAAAAAATCCCCACAAAAAATTGTGTGCTAAGCAGGCCTTTATTTCGCAACTTTAAAAAAACTTTTTCTTTAACCTTGTCTAATAAATTTTCTTGATTATCAAGGCCATGTTGTTCCAACTTATCTCTTATATGATCAAGAAGAAAATCCTCTAACACATTTAATTTGATAGAACCAATATTTCTCATTAATGTCAGTACAATTTGTTCAGTATAACCTGAACTAAAACTTAACAACTCTCTCATTAAAGGAATCCTTACTTCTGAAAGAAAATCATCAACTATTTTCTGGCTATTGCGATCATCAGGACCATTTTGAACTTTATACCAAGCATTAAAGATTTCTTTGTTGTTTTTCTTTTCTTTTAACTTGTCTAACATGAACCAACGTACTTCACTTTCTGCTTCTGAAAGCAATATTTGTCTTGGAGGTGTGAATCTAATTTCTGGATCAGGATGGATTCCCTCCAAGGTACTGAGCATCCTGTAGATCACGCCAGTAAAACAAGTGTTAGGAATTCGTTCTTTTCTCGAGAATACTTGAGTATCAATTAAATTAGCAATTAATGCATCCTTTTTACTCTTAACTGCTTCTCTTTCTCCATCATTGCAAGCTCTTAAAACAAAAAGTAGAACCTGCCCACCTGTCAACCCAGAACTATGCTTCTGGTCATTACTACAAAAATCATTCAAAAATGTACTTACTTTGTTTTTATCTTCACCACTAAATTCATATGAATTGTCTATATATTGGGTGAATTGAATATACTCACGGCTATTAATTACATCTTCAGGTATTTTTTCACCATACTTGTCTTTTAATTTATCAATATTTTTAATAATATCATCGTTTAATTGGTGAGGGAGTAAATGTTCGAGCTTAACATCAAAGCTATTAACCAGCCCTCGTGAATTCTCTTTTATGCCTTCTAAAAAGAAACTTATAGCAGCCTTAAATAATGTAATCGGATTAAAATCTTTTGGTCTTAACTCACTCTGCAATAGAATTAATATCATTGAGAGTGGTATTGTTCCAAGTAATGATACTAGTAGGAAAGTGGTTGTAAAAGTTAAGTATGTTATAAATGCTGAAAACAGGGCAAAAGATATCAGCTTAATTATATTATCCTTAAAAAATATTTCCCAGTAATCTTTCCTGGTTATTTTTTCTTTTTTTGCAATTTTGATTTCTTTGTAAATATGAAAAGTTTTAATTTCGGATCTAAAAAACAAAGTGCCAGCCATGAAAAGAAGATCAATAGGATTTACTAGAATGCTTAACGAAACAAAAGTTGCAAAATAACCAGCAAATTTTAGCCGACTAGAATCCTTTGAAGGAAATTGTAATTGAGAAATGCCTATCATAACCTACACCCATAACATTATTACAATTTAAGAATAATAGAATGGTCTGTTATTGTCAATGTTTTAGTACTTTATCATCTGCACATTCATCATATTCAATTTCAACGGTAGAATGCGCTATTTCGAATTTCTCCAGTAGTATTTTTTTTATGTTACATAGGACATCAGTGTGTTGTGCATTTTGCTTTATTTTAGCGTGCATAGTTATTATAAAATAATTGTCAGACAGCGACCATGTATGTATGTGATGTACATCCATTACCTCAGGCAGCTCGGACGTAATTTTACTTTTTATTTCTTCAATTGATATACCTTCAGGTGTACCTTCAAGAAGAATATGGCAAGAATGCTTTATTATTTTATAGCCACTATTTAAGATTATTACACTCACAAATACTGATAAAATAGGATCTACTATTTGCCAGTTGGTAAACATTATGATTATAGATGCAAGTATGGCAGCTACAGATCCTAAAATGTCTCCTATCACATGCAGTACAGCACTTTTTATATTTATGTTGTTTTCACATTTACTATGTAATATAAAAAAAACTATTATATTAGAAATAAGCCCTAGAGTTGCAATTATCAGCATTACTTTCCACTCAACATTGACTGGATAAATAAATCTCTTTATCGACTCAACTATAATAATTATTGCAATGAAGAATAAAGTTAAACCGTTAACAAATGCTGCAATTATCTGTAATCGATGATATCCATATGACCTCTGCAAATCAGATTTCTTAGCTGCAAATTTGTGTGCTAACCAACTCAAAACTAAAGCAAATAGGTCTGTGAGCATGTGCCCAGCATCTGATAATAAAGCAAGTGAATGTGAAATTATTCCACCTGCTATTTCCATAAACATAGTTATTGCAACTATTATTATGGAATAGATTAAGCGTTTAGACTCAGCTGCTGAATGTTTGCCGTTATGTGTTACTGCCATATGAAATCTTTTTATAAATAAAAACGTGGGTAATACCGGACTTGAACCAGTGACCACTTGCGTGTCGAGCAAGTGCTCTACCAACTGAGCTAATTACCCATCGTGGCTGTAGTATAATGCTGCAGCATAAAGAAATCTACTCAAAGTTTTCATAACAACCTATTTTCCTTAAAGCTAAAGTGGTTATTAAATGCGATTATAATGTGATCTACTAACTCTATTCCTATACTTTGACAAGCTTCTGCCAATTGTTTAGTTAGAAATATATCGCTATTTGAGGGCTGAACATCCCCACTTGGATGGTTGTGAGATATCACAATGGATGTTGAGCCAATCAAAAGAGCACGCTTAATAATCTCTCTTATATAAACGGGTGTTTGATCGACTGTACCAACATCTTGCAGATCCTCAGCGATTAAACGATATTTTTTATTCATGTAAATAACACGAAAATTTTCCTTATTGATACTGCCTATACTAATTCTTAAATAATCAAGTAATTTTTTCCAATTGTTAATTATTGGTAGATTCTTCACTTCATCTCTTGCAGAACGAACAAAGGCTTGTTTTACACAAAAGATAGCAGATATTGCAGCATTATTGACTCCATCAACATCTTGCAGTGCTTCCAGATCAGCATTAAAAACTTTATTCAAACTACCAAAATTATCTATCAAGCCCTTTGCAATAGGTTTAACATCAATCCTACTATATGCTGAATACAAAATGTGCTCTAAAACCTCATAATCACGTAACGATTGTCCATTATCTAAGATAATTTTCTCTCTTAATCTCTTTCTATGTCCCTTTGTATAATCTTTAACCATTAATGCACTACTTACTCGCTATCTCTTAGATGATAAGAAATTAAATTTTAAGTAAAATATTTAATAAATCTATGTATTTATTTACGCCAGTTGCCATGGAAAATTTAGAATATTTTGTCCAATTATTATATAATCCATAAGGAGTTGTGCCACTAGTGGAGATGATTTATATAGGCGTATTGCCCAAATAGTTAGAGATAGCAAGTAAAAGGCTTCTACCTCCCCTTATACTACTTCCACTTACACTCATCTGCTATCATAACAGCCTGAAAGAGATGTTTTTCAAGCTCACTAAGTGGTAAACCACTTTGTAAATAATCTCCCCAAGATTTTAATATATCAGAAGTTTCAATACCTTCAATTACA
This sequence comes from Wolbachia endosymbiont of Folsomia candida, assembly GCF_001931755.2. NCBI lineage: Bacteria > Pseudomonadati > Pseudomonadota > Alphaproteobacteria > Rickettsiales > Anaplasmataceae > Wolbachia > Wolbachia endosymbiont of Folsomia candida. Next base: position 265,331 of record NZ_CP015510.2, on the reverse strand, counting down.
GGATATTCTTGATTCTTTTTAGCGTACAACTCTTGAGCTTGTTTACTCACTAAAAATTCTAGTAATGTTACAGCATTTTCCCTGTTTTTTGCATTTTTTGTTACTGCTGCACCACTAATGTTCACCATTACACCATTATTACCCTGGTTAGGAAAAAAAGCTCCGAGCTTGTCTATAACATTTTTTTTATTTTCACCACTTGATGAAAGAACCCTTGCAAAGTAGTAACTATTTACTATTGCAATCTCACCCTCACCAGCAGCCACTGCATAAATTTGGTCAGTATCTCCACCACTTGGCTTCCTTGCCATATTGTTCACAATTCCATTTACCCACTCTTTCGTCTTTTCAAAGCCATTGTTTGCAATCATAAAAGCAATCAATGATCTATTGTATGGACTTGTGGAAGAGCGTACTAATATCTTTCCTTTCCACTTTTGATCTGCCAAATCTTCATAAGTACTTAAATCTTCAGGATTTACTAATTCCTTATTATAGACCAACATTCTGGTTCTTTTTGTGAGACCAAACCAGTAATCTTCACTATCCCTCAGCTTTGCAGGTATAGCACTTTTCAAAACATCTGAATCTACTTGAGCCAAAAGCCCCCTTTTTTTTGCTAAAATTAGGTTTACCGCATCTGCAGTTAAAAATAAATCAGCTTCACCACCATTTTCGATGCGAGAAAGGAGCTGTGAATAATCATCAATGATATAACGTACTTTAATGCCTGTATCTTTTGTAAATTCATCAAATAAAGTACGGACTAGCTCTTCTTTACGCGACGAATATACGTTAACTACTTGTGAATCAGTAACTTCATTGTTTTTATACAAGTAGGTGATTACTATTAATATAATCGCTATGAAAGACGTGAAAATAAAGGCTTTTTTCATATTGGATAAAATAATTTCTTTAGCTAAAGATACTAAAATAACGCGATCTTAGCAAGAGCTAAAAGACTGTTTGAGATGATAAAACCCTGTTATCCAAGTAGCCTTCTTCTTGTCATCCCAGTGCGTGACACACAACTGTACGAACGTCTAATTTAGCGATAAGATAGGAAAAAAATTAGGGTGTGAAGTGTGTTTTATTACAAAGAAATAATATCAAAATTGCCGAAAGCAGTGTTAGATGAAATAGGCAAAGCGGTTGGCGTTGATTACAAAGTGGGCAAACTTACGGGAGAAAATATATTTAATTTACTGCTGTACAGCATATTGGAGAAAAACGAGCTGAGCTTGCGGACTATCGAGGAAAATTATCGTCGGATGTTTTGCCTGAATACGCGCCATTCATCGGTGGCAAGCCGCTTAAAAACGATACCAATTAAGTACTTCGAAAGAATTTTTTCGTTCGTTTTACAAAGTTTTTGTAACCAAAAAGACCAAGAAAAGCTATTAATTATAGATTCCACAACCCTGCAGTTATCGAGCAAATTACTGCAATCTGCAATACCATGGCGTGGTGGTGCAAAGAATATGGTAAAGTGCACCGTTGCCACTGACGGCAGGTTTGCAAAGTTGCTGAACTTGTATACTCAAGCCAAGGGCTCCTCTGACAGCACATCGTTCCGGGAAATGATTTTAAATCACGGTCAAGAGTCGATTTGCATATTTGATCGAGGACTGCAAAAACGTGCAACTTTCGAGGAGTTTATAGATAAAGGCATACATTTTATCACACGTGGCAACGATAATATTCGTTATCAAATTGTGCGTATCCACGGAAAAGTTGCAGGCATGCAGACTGGAACGCTTGAGCTAATGGAAGATGTAGTAGTCAGGCTGGGGCAAAAAGGTTCAAGATTTTTGTCGTTTGAAATCAGGCTAATTAAAGCGCAAAATCGACAGAATGGCGAAGTTCTCACATTTTTGACTAATATTTATGAAATGTCTGCTGAAGAAGTCTGCGCTCTTTACAAAAGGCGCTGGTCAATAGAAGTTTTCTTCAAATTTATCAAGCAGGAGCTCAACACGAAGCATTTTCTTGGACATAGCAAAAACACAATTTTGGTCACACTATACATGATTCTTATTGCTTCGGTTTTATTAACAGAATACAGAAAACGCAGCGAAATCAAGAGTTATAAGTTTGCAAGGAGAGCTTTTATGAATGAACTCAGGCTTGAAATCCTAAAACCTGTCATTGAATATTGTGGTGGAAACCCAGAAAAAGTCTACGATTATTACCTTTTTCACTTTCCATAACAAACGTTCGTACACTTGTGTGCGTGACACTGGGATCTTTCTTAATTTCGAAATATAAATTATATCAATCTTGATTTTTTCTTGCAACTAAATAGATTTTCCATTGCAAATATATAAATATAATAGTTTTTCATAAAACTTAGATCCCAGTGTCACGCAGGCTTTGTTGCATAGCTAGTTGGCATCAGGTAGTATATGATAAGTTCATGAGGCTACCTGAAATTTAGCCATACCTATATCAGTAAATTTATTCAGCAAATAGCACTTGAGTAGCAGTTCCTTCTCACGATTAACCTCAGATTTATTCCTAAAACTAAACCCAAATATTTGCTTTAATCGCGAAAAGAATGCTTCTATGTAGGATCTTTTTCCATATCCTACCTCCTTTTTCCATTGCTTTATTTTCTCTATTGTATCTCCATCAAACGATCTTATTAACCTAACTGCAGTATTTCTTTGGGCCATATAATCCAAATTCTGATGCTCTACTGCATCAATTTTTGGTGGTATTTTCGTTTTTATTCTAAGCTTGTAACATTGCTGATAAATCATGGCTCTGTCATATGCACCATCTGCATATAACGTTTCTATTTTACCATAATCATTTTTCATCAGCTTACTAGCTGCCCAGTGGTCAGGATAATATAGTTCAGTGTATTTTAAATCCATAACTTTTTTGCTGCTTATATCTAACATTACATGCATTTTTCTTGCTTGTTCTCTCCCTCTGTATTGTCTCACTTCATTATTTTTTTTGTTATGGCCAGCAGTAGTGTTATAGATGCCAATACCAGTGCTATCTATAGCAATTTCAATATTTTCCATATTATTTTTATCAACCCTGTTGTCATTAATCTTAATATTCAGTTTTTTAAATCTTCTTGAGGCCTGTGAATAGCTGATGACTTGTAGGCTTTTTCCTATTTGCTCGAGGTATCCTTTTATAAATCCTACCGTTTGCCTCAGGCCAATCCTAAATAGATAAGTTATTATATGAACTAAAATCACAACTTTATCGGTGTAAATATTATTGCCACCTGCTACTTTTGGTCTATTTTCGTGCCAATTTTCAATGGCGTCGTTGATGTAATGAAAAATATTTCCCCTTTCTTGAAGAAATTTGTTATATTCACTTTGGTTACTGACTTTCATTTTGACTGGCATATTTTTCCTTTGGCGGTTAAATGGCCATTTTATAATGAATTTAGTCAGTAACTTCCAGCTTTTTTCTCCCTAGCTATGCAACAAAGCCTGTCACGCACTGGGATTGTAAAGGTCAACTAATTCATTGACAAATTTTGCAAAAAGCTCAAAGGAGTAATACCTCCAAGAGCTTGATGCGGCCTGTGTTCATTGTAATAAATTAAATATCTAAACAATTCATCCTTAAATTCTTGAACGGTCTCAAACGTTGTTCCCTCAATCAAATCATCATTTAAAGTCCGCCAAAAGCGCTCTACTTTGCCATTTGTTTGTGGTCTATATGGCCTTGTATATAAATGCTTTAAGCCAATTTCAACTAACATTCTTTCAAATGGATGTCCATCCAAATTACTTCTTGATGCAAACTCTGGTCCATTGTCTGTCATTACTTCTTTGAACTGAATACTGTAACTTTGCTTTATATAATTAAAACATCTGAGCACTGCAAACATTACATTCAGACTCTGAATATTTTCTAAAACTTCTGCCCATGCTATACGGCTTGCATCGTCTATTACACACACTAAATAGTATCTTTTGCTCTCATTTATTATCATATCTTTACTCAGATAATGACAGTCTATATGTGCCAATTCTCCAGCTTTTTCCCTGATTATCTTTCTCTTCACCTCTTTTTCTTTTGTGCTCAACTTATTCATGCCGGCTCTCTTAATAATATTATATATACCAGATGGAGAAGGTGTTTTGTTGCCCAACTTTTTTGCTAGTATAGCACAAATTTCATATTTATTTATCCCTTTTTTCCGCTCCTCTATAACTGCTTTTTCTATTTCAATATCTGTTCTTCTACTTTCCCATCTTGGACCTCTTTTTCTTGGTAAAAACTCTTTTTCTAATCCGCTATTTCTATACCTATTATAATATTTACAGAATGTTTGTCTGTTGATTCCATTAGCGTGATAAAAATCGCCTACAAATCTATAAAATGGATGCTTTTTTGCCTTTGTTTGCTCATATTCTTTGATCAAAAATCTCCATTTACTTTGGTAATTTCTCTCTAAAGTTTTATCTTCTGTGTTTCTTCTCATACCTAACTCCCTCAAAAATGTTTCTTTTATCTTAACATTTTTGTCATCGAATTAGTTGACCTTTACAGGGATGACAAGAGTATGGAAACTGGGATGACATCATTTTTCGTACTTTTTCCTTCAAAATTGCACATTCGTACAATTATGCACATAAGTAGCATGACACTAAAATAACAAGGTTTCGCAAGGAATCTGCTATATGTTTTATAATTTATTAACAACATTCTATTAAAAGGGTTGAACAATTATGAGCCTTAACTACAACTCGCTCAGTCAGTAAACTGCTGCATTTACCGTCTTGACTGTGATTTTCTCCAAGAACGTTCGTTCTTTCTTCTTTTATTTTGTCAATTAATTTCGGATTAACATTTTCACCTTTAGGATCGTCATGAGGATATACACGATTGGTGCAATTTGTTTTGTTATAGTAATGAACGCCAAGACATAAAATTGATAATGCAAGCACACTTGAAGCTACAAGTAGTGATAACCCAATGTTAGTAGCCAGGAGGCTTTGGTAAAATGTTGTTACATTACTTATACCACCTGCTGCATAGAGCCCCAAAGGAAGCGCTACATTTGCAACAACAAAACCTGTTAGTAACGCAGTAAATACCGGCCTATCGTTGAATACTGATTCTATTTTACTAGTCCTATTAACTATTTTTTCATCAATATTGACAAAACCTTTCTGAGATTTCCAAGTATTAAACGTGAAATTTGAATGAGTATTATTACTATATTCTAATCTTACAGATTTTATGATTTTGTCTTTAGGTTGAAGCTCTAATACTTTCTTTAAAACTTTATCAGGGTTTTTTTCCTGAATTTCATGCTCTATAGTATTATTAGCTTGTTTAATAACACAAATTATGCCAATCGCAAATAATGAAGCTGCTATAATACCAGGTACAGTAATAAATTTAGGATTATTTGTAATGAATGCAATAAACATGCTCTTGTTTTGCATATACGATAGAGTAGTGTATGCAGCCAGATACAGTGTGATGAAAGTAGCACCGACCGTGGGGATTATAAAACTCTTCTGCTGCATGGAATATTTTGCTCTTGGCCAGAATCTATTTGTTATTTTATCTGATTTAATCAGTGGAGTATTAGAGTCTGCTTCACTATTAGTATCATCACTGTATGATGGTAAGCCAGTTGAAGGTGTATCTGAACTATTACGAGATACTTCCTCAAATCTCTTATTTAAATCTTCAACAGCTTGAGCACGATCCCAAGGCTCGCTATATAATGTTCCTACAGAAGCTGATCTTTTCATTCCTGAACTTGGATCATCTACTCCGCTATCACTACCAGAACTCTTTTTTGAAGATTTTGTTCTTGGATCTATAGCTGCATAAAGATGTTCTTCTGACTTATGATTAGCTGATCCTTCGACACTTGATGTGTCTTGTTCTTCACAATCAGGGTCACCAAACGGATTTGTATCTATAGGTGGTGGTGGACTATTTTCTTCTCCTGCATTTTGTAGACTTATGCTTCTAGGTTTTGGTTGTGGCGTGCTTTGATTTGAAGATGCACTGCTACGAGGTGGTGTTTGAGCGCCAACTGATCCCCGAACGCTTGAGCTTGGTGATTCAAAATGCTTCTTTAGCTCTGGCACGCTTGGACTTCCTGTTTCATTATCTTGTGTTTTTGGTGTTAGCATATTTACCCTCTTAAATTAATTACTATGCTGTGTTGATTACGTTATACTGATTAAAAGATAGTAAATACTAGTGTACGAATAACTACTGCAGTTATACCTAGAAAGTTTTAATACAAAAATTGCTTGTCAAAAATTCTTTCATTGAGAGAATAATCCTTATCAAAAAGCAGCGTGATTGTGTTTTCTTGGTCTTTTTGTATTTTTATCTGTGATATATCGTGAAATTCTTTATAATCTGAAACGACAATTGCTGGACGATTTTTTACGTCGTTAATGTCAATTTGCACTACAGTATCATTTGAGATAAGTGCTCCATTCCAATGCCTAGGGTAATAACTATTGATAGAAGTAAGTGAAAATAAGTTTGAATTGAGTGGTAATATTGGACCGCCAGCAGAGAAATTATATGCAGTGCTGCCCGTTGGTGTGGAGAGTATTATCCCATCTCCCCTAAATTTTTCTACTTTTAGCTTGTTATTAATAGTGACATTCATTTCCACTATTTGATTCGTTTTCCTAAAAACGTATACCTCATTTACCGCTGTATAGTGATATTTATTGCCACTTGTATCTATGGCTTCCATTTTTAATAAGGTTAACTGAGTTGAAATTGTATGCTCTATATGATCAATTAAATCTTCACTGCTGTTAAAACACTTATTCATTAAAAATCCAACATTACCTGTGTTTATGCCATACACATGCATGTTTTTATTATCCATAACATAATTATGTAATGTACGAAGCATAAAGCCATCGCCACCAACAACTATGAGTAGATCAATTTCGGATTTATTTTCCTCTGCTATATTGATAAAATCAAGCTCTTGTAATAGCTTAGATACTTTCTGTGATTTTGGTGATTCAGAAGCAATATAGCCTATATTTCTGTAACTCATGCTCTGCCAAGCTCTTTACAAAGCCAAGGAAAAATTAAAAAATATCCCCATACTTATCGTTAAACTTAGCCATTCTGCTGGTTTTGCTTGTTGATCCACTCGTTAAACTTCCAGTCCATGCAGGGTGAGTAAGAGGATCCCTATCAAGCTTCACTTTATCACCTTCCTTTCCATATGTCGAGCGAGTCTCAAACTCTTCACCATTTGTCATGATTATGATAATTTTATGGTAATTAATTTCTGCCATTGCTAACGCGTAAATCTTCAGTTCATTTTTATGCTACTTAAATTTTACCACTTGGTCAAGCATTATTACAGAATGTTGACAGAAAATAAACAAAGTAATATACTTAATAAAAAATAAATAAATCATGATTTTCGCTTTTCCTGGTCAGGGTTCCCAGTTTGTAGGAATGGGAAAAAGTCTATACAGTGAATTTTCTGCCGCCAAGCAAGTATTTGACGAAGTAGACAGCATACTAAATAGAAAATTATCTAATGTAATTTTCAACGGACCTATTGAAGAATTAACGATTACAGAAAATGCCCAACCAGCTATAATGGCAGTTTCAATTGCAACACTGCGCGTTATGGAGCATGTGTTTGGCAAATCACTTTTCTTGGATCATAATGTTAAATATGTTTGTGGACACTCAGTTGGTGAATATACAGCGCTATGTGCCGCAGAAGCTTTGACTCTTGAGTCCACAGTAAAGCTGCTAAAAATCCGTAGCGAAGCAATGCACGAAGCCTCACTAAAATGCAAAGGTGGTATGGTTGCACTGCTCGGAGCAGATTTGACTGAAGTAGAAGACATATTAAAATCAGATGGAATTTGTGAAATTGCCAATGATAATGGTGGTGGACAAGTAGTTATAAGCGGAACTATGGAGGCTCTTGAAGCATTACCTGATTTGCTCAAGAACTCTGGTATCAAGAAACTAATAAAATTGCAGGTTAGTGGACCTTTCCATTCATCTCTCATGAGACCTGCTGATGAAAAAGTTTTGGAGTTTTTAGATGGTATCGAAATGAAGCACCCTACTCTTCCTTTATTATCAAATGTTACAGCTAAAGAGGAAAGCGATTCGAAAATCATAAAACCTTTGCTCGCTAAACAAATCGTAAGCAGAGTGAGATGGAGAGAGATGGTTTTACATATGGCAAGTAATGGAATTAACAAGTTTATTGAAATTGGACCTAACAAAGTTTTATCTAATCTAGTTAAAAGAATTGATCAATCTATCAGTGTGCAAAATATAGATAATATTGATGATATTAATATTTTTTTTAATGAATCACCATTATTATTAACAGCAAAAAATTTAAAACTTGGGTTGAGTTAAGCCTCATCCATTATAATCAGCGAACTACTCGTCATTTCGTCTGGTTTTTTAATTCCAAGTAACTGTAGAATGGTAGGCGCAATGTTAGATAAATTTCCATCTCTCAAATTTAGACTGTCACAAAAATCAGAGCATACAATAAATGGCACTTTGTTTAGAGTGTGCGCTGTATGTGGAGTGTTGCTTTCTTCGTCAAACATACATTCCACATTTCCATGATCTGCAGTAACAATCAACGCAGTATTACCAATTTCCTTAACAACATTTAGCACTTTTTGAAGACAATCATCTACAGCTAATACAGCTTTCTCAGCCGCTTTGATATTGCCAGTATGCCCAACCATATCAGGATTAGCGTAGTTTACAACTATCAGTGCAAATTCTTGTGAATAAATCTTTTTTACCAGCGTTTCTGTGAGTTCAAAAGCTGACATTTCTGGCTGCAGGTCATAAGTTTTAACTTTTGGTGAAGGAATGAGTATTCTTTCTTCGCCAGAAAAAGGTTCTTCTTTGCCACAATTAAAAAAATAAGTCACATGTGCATATTTTTCAGTTTCAGCAATACGTAATTGTTGCAATTTATTGTCCGATATGATCTGACCTAAAGTGTTAGAAAAAGATGTAGGAGAAAAAAGACAAGGAATTTTAAAGTCTTCTTTATACTGCATCATACTTAAATGGGATCCATTTACTCCGGCGTTACTAGCTGGAATGACACCTAAATGTCCTGATCTGCCAAGCAACATACTTGTTAATTGTATCATTCGGTCAGCACGGAAGTTAGCTAGAAGCACTCCATCTTCAGGTTTTATACCTTGATAATTCCCGATTACCGCAGGCCTAATAAATTCATCTGTTATATTGTCTTGATAATTTTGATCAATGAGTGATATCGCATCATTATGACCTGGCGCTTTTGCAAATGCGATAGCCTCATAAGCTTCAATTGTTCTTTCCCACCTATTATCACGGTCCATAGCGTAATAACGCCCCGAGATAGTGACAATTTTTATATCATTGTTCTTTATATCATCTTCAAATTCTTGAATGCATTTTTTTGCCGAATTAGGAAGTGTATCTCTTCCATCTAAAAAGGCATGTATCACTACTTGAACTCCACATTGTGATATTTTGTTTGCTAAGATTGAAATATGCTTTTGATGCGAGTGCACGCCACCATCTGATATTAACCCCATTATATGGCATATACCATTCTTGGCTTTTAAATTACTGATAAAATCTTGTAGGTTTTTATTGTTTTCTATTGCCTCAATTTCCTGGTTAATACGCTGCAGACTTTGCATTACCACTCTGCCACTTCCAATATTCATATGGCCGACTTCTGAATTACCTATTTGACCATCTGGTAATCCAACATCAGTTCCACAGGCGAATAAATTACACTTTGGATAATTAGAACTAATATGCTGCCAGCAACGTGGGTTTACGTTACTAATAGCGTTATACTTGCTGCCCTCTATTCCATTTCCCCAACCATCCAGTATACACAAAACCACAGATTTAAAGTTCATACCTTATGAATGCTGGAACCTTACGAAAAACGCTCCCCGGGCCGGATTCGAACCAGCGACCAATTGGTTAACAGCCAACTGCTCTACCACTGAGCTACCGAGGAATAAGCTGCTTTCAATTTATCACGTCAAGCGTTGATTGTAAATATTTTTTATGTGCTTTTACTTTAGCGTGCAATCCAGCATGTTTTCTATTTTAAAGATGGAGATATATTGACAAATTATAAGTTATATGTCATAATTAACCTAGTTTATTATTAACTTAAAGGAGAAAAATATGAACGCAGCAAAAGCAAAAAAGACTTTTTGGGGTCGTATTAAAAGCTGGTTTGCAACAACTTGGATATGGAATACTATTAAAAACTTGTTTTCTAGTAATGATACAAGTAAAGTAAATACTGCTAACCGAAAAGCTCAAACAGCAAGTCAACCTAAAGATAAAGGTGTGGAAGTTGGTCAAAAACATAAGGTTACCAGTACGCCACCACTGAAGCCTTACTTTTACCCATAACTTTGAGAAGTTATTATGTGAAGCATAACCATGCTCTCTCTAAGATTTTCATAGCCTCGCCATAGAGTCATACTTCCTGGTAAATTATCACCTTTTCTATTCATAAACCCACCTAATTTTCCTAACCAAATAATAGCTTGTTTTATGTTTGGAGGTTCTTCGGGCAATGTGGCCACTTGATGCTCACGTATGTAAAGAGCTTTCCACTCTTCATTGCTTAGAACCTTAGTGCAAGCCTCCATAGGATGCGATAAAGCCACTTTTGTTAAATATAAAATTTTAAATGTAATAATGCTCTTTATAGCAATTAATTTCTGTAGCCTTTCCTTTGTAGTTAAACGAGAGCTTTCTATTTTACATCCTGATTTTAAAATTCTAAAGTATTCTTCAATTTTCCATCGTAGCTTATACCAATTTATCCTTTCTATGGCATCTAAAGTGCTATTAACTGGTACATTAGTTAACAAAGTCCAATCGATAGCTTCAACTCCTTTAGGAGGATCCATTTCCTTTGCGCTTACCACATATACAGCGACTTTATCACTTATTTTATGTGCTGTATCTTTTGACCCATAAATGTAAGGCGCTCTGATAGGTATATAGCCTTTCATATATTTTACTTCAATATTTGCTTTTCTTGACTTCTGGTGCCCGTTTTTAGCAACTTCCAAGACGATTTTCTCTTTTACCGGAAGTTGAGCTATGCGTGTTTGCAAATCTGTTTTTCCCTCTTCAGTACAGATAAATTTTCTATTAGCTCGGTTACGGATTACATAAAAACTACCCAATGATTCAGCTATCCATAAAAATTTGAAGATATCTGCTTCCCTATCACCAAGAGTGACAAGTTGTACATCTTTGGAAACGTTATTTATGGTTTCTTTTAGTGCTGCTATCCACTTATAACTTTCTTTCTCCTCTATAGAAGTACGGTATTTCCTATTTGCTTTTTCTTTTGCTGTTTCTTCTTTTCTAGCGGGACGCGCCCAGCACTGTTGAGAAGATAAACCTAAAGGTAATCCTTCTTTACTGACCATTAAGGCACTATGCAGCAGCAAACCCTTTTTATGCTTTGTATAAGCTTTAGAAATACTGCCTAGCCCTTTGGTATTTATATGAGAGTCAAAATCCAAATAACTAGTATCTTGGATTGAAAATATAAGCTTATTTCCTTTTATCCTTTCCGCTGTTTCTTTATGATGAGAAGAATAAATTTTCTCGGCCTCAAGCTTTTCATTACTAAACAACCTGTACGCGCCCTTAGCTTCTTTCCATCCACCACAACTTTGATTAATTGATCCAGATGCCTTACGCTCTATAAGATAACTTGTTGTAATAAGCCTCTTATTAAGCCTTATATCTCCCAGATTAACATGTCTCAACTCTCTTTCTAGCCATTTGTCCCCTAAGCTATCAGTATATTGCGTATTTGTATTTACTCCGTACATTTTTAAACCCTTTATCAAATATATGAATTTGCTATTTTACTAGCTTTTTTATATTTGTGGGTAAAAGTAAGCACTGAAGCCTAAAAATCAAGGAGCTGTACAACCTGAAAAAGGTGAACAAGACGTGGATTCAGGCGCTAACGATGATAAAAAACCACAGATTGTAGAAAAGCCACAAAAAAAACCTGAAGGGGTTATAATGTCTGATGATTCTGGAAGTCCAATATTAGTAGTACCAAAATGTTGGATAGAAGGGTTAGAGTATTTTGAAAACCCAAAAACATCAGGAGAATATCTGGTATATATACAAATTGGTAATGATGCGTATCGTATTACTGGTAGTAACAAGTATAGTACTACTATGCATGTTTATACTCACAGTGATAAGCGTTTTAAGATGCCTAGTGAATATACTTTCCATATAAACTCAGTGTTAAAACGAGGTGATAATAATGAATATGAAGAGGCTAAAGTGGTTAGCTCTAATAAGGCCATGGCAGATATGTTTGACTTGCTTCGTACGCAAAATGTTAATGTAACTCGCATATCTGGCGTTGCATTACATACACAAGCTAAAGCAAATGAATCTGGATTGACTTTTATGATTCATAATGGGAATTTAATATTAAGAGCATCAGAAGACTGTAAATGCCAATTAAGGACTATGCTTCACAACCCAGAAGACCACACAGAATATCTGGCGTGTGTAAAGCGTGGTGAAAATGTCTATCGAGTTACTGGTAATAAGCACTGTATTCAGATGGGTAGAGAATATGGTTTCGTTGTCAACTCAGTGTTAAAACGATGCGATGATGGTAAATTTAACGAGAATGAAGTAGTCGATCCTGTTGCTAATATGAGCGCTGTAAGAGATATGTTAGATTTAAATGACAAAACAACAGAGGGTAATATAACTAATATATTTGGTGTTGAAGCTACACCTGAAACTGAACTCACTGCAACACCAACAACTACAGGTGAGCCTGAAGTGAAGCCTGGAATGACAAAAGTACAACAAGAAGCTGTTGGTAATGCTCATAATAAACAATAAACATCATAACAAATTCTCCAAAAAGGAGCATCTCTTCAGGTGCTCTTTTTTTATATACGCAAATTGCAAGCTTGCGTCACTCAAGTAGTTGATACTTGAATCTACATTCCATTTTAATGTACAATCCAGCATGCTTTCCATTTTCAAGGGAAATATATTGAAAATTATAAATTATATGTAATAATTAACATAGTTTATTATTAACTTAAAGGAGCAAAATATGAACGCAGCAAAAGAAAAAAAGACTTTTTGGGGTCTTGTTAAAAGCTGGTTTGCAAAAACAGAGTTTGGAAAATGGATATCTAGTACTAGAGTCTGGAAATTTCTGTTTGGTGGCAATGGCACAAATAATCAAGAAAACTCTACTACTAAACAAAAAGCTGAAACAACAAATCAACCTAAAGGTAAAGGTGTGAAAGTTAGCCAAGAACATAAGGTTACCAGCACGCCATCACTCAAACCTAAAAATCAAAAAGCTGTGCAACAACCTGAAAAAGGTGAACAAGACGTTGATTCAGGCGCTAACGATGATAAAAAAACCAAGATTGTAAAAAAGCCACAAAAAAAACCTGAAGGGGTTATAATGTCTGATAGTTCTAGAAAGCTAAAACCAACTACAGATATTAAAGCTTCTTCTAAAAAATCTGCCCGTAAGCAACCACTGAAACTTAAAAAAGGTAAAGGTGGAAAAGATACAGATATTAAAGTTGATCCTAAAAAAGTTACTCATAAGCAATCACTGGAGCCTAAAAAAGGTGTACCAAAGTTTGACTCAGGTGCTAACGATAGTAAAAAACCGCAGAGTGTAAAAAAGCGACAAGGGGTTATAATGTCTGATAGTTCTGGCAATCCAGTATTAGTAGTACGAAGAAATTGGATAGAAGGGCTGAAGCATTTTCGAAACCTAAACGAAGAAGAATTTTTGGTATATATACAAATTGGTAACAATGCATATCGTATTACTGGTAGTATTGAGCAGTATACTACTATGACTAATGTTACTGCTCAAAATAATCAAAATTTTTATGAGCCTGATAAATATGCTTTCCGTATAAACTCAGTGTTAAAACGAGGTGACAATAATGAATATGAAGAGGCTAACGTGGTTAGCTCTAATACGGAAATGGGAGGTATGTTTGGGTTACCTAATACAGAAAATGTTAATGTAACTCGCATTTCTGGCGTTGCATTATATGCAGAAGCTGAAGAAAGTAAATCTGGATTGGCTTTTATGATTCATAATGGGAAGCTAATATTAAGAGCCTCAGAAAGCTGGAAATACTCGTTTCAATGTGAACTTCCAAACCCAAAAAACCCCAAAGAATATCTGGTGCTTGTAAAGCGCGGTGAAGATGTCTATCGAATTACTGGTAGTAATAAGTCTATTCAGCTTGGTACAGAATATGGTTTCATTGTAAACTCAGTGTTAAAACGAGGCGATGATGGTAAGCTTGACGAGACTAAAGTGATTAGTCCTGATAATAACATGCAAGGTGTAAGAGATATGTTAGATTTAAATGACAAAACAACAGAATGTAATATAACTTATAAATTTGATATTAAAACTACACCTGAAGTTGAAAGCTCTAAAATACCTGAAAAAACAACCACAGGTACACCTGTAGTAGATCCTAAAATTACAAAAGCACAACAACAAGCTGCTGGTAATGTTAAATCTGCACCTGGTGCTGGTCAACAATAATCAATGTAACAAACTCTTCACAAAGGAGCGCCTCTTCAGGTGCTCTTTTTTTTATATACGCAAATTATAAATTCGCGTCACCCAAGTAGTTGATACTTGAATCTATATTCTATTTTAATGCGCAATTCAGCGTGTTTTCTATTTTAAAGGGAGATGTATTGACAAATTATAAATTACATGTAATAATTAATTTAATTTATTATTAATTCAAAGGAGTAAAATATGTTAGAAAAAATAAAAAAAATGTTGGATCATATTAAAAGCTGGTTTGCAACAACTTGGATATGGAATACTATTAAAAACTTGTTTTCCAGTAATGATGCAAGTAAAGCAAGTAGTGCACAATATGAAGGTCCCGTATATGACCCAAAAGCAGAGGAAAAAGCTCTGGCTGCAAAGCGTTTAAAGGAAGAAGCTAAAGATGCTGAAACACCTAAAGAACCTGAGGGCAACAGACCTGAGGAGAAAGTGAGCGCACCTAATAAAAAAATGCCACAACCTGAAGAAGTTAAAATAATTGGAGGAGTTGAACAAGCGGAAAATGGCAATAAGGAAAATCCTGGAGTAACATCTGAGCCTGTGGATTTAGGTGCTAACGGTGATCAGCAAGAAAAGCATGTAGAAAAGCCACAAAAGGAACCTGTAGGATATATAAAAAAAGTTACTGACAGTGATCATTACCCACAATTATTTGTACAAAAAGATTATGCATTTCTCGTTGAAACCAATCGAAACATAGAAGGAGACTGGTCTAAGATATATGTAACAATTGGCGGAAAAGCATGTCATATGATTGTTCGTTTTATTGAATCTAACACAATTGGAGAACATACATTTTTTTATATCCTCTCAGTAGGAATGCAGGATGGTAAATATGTGTCTTTCGATGATCTGCTAGATTTAAATGGTGGAACAGAGGCTAAGGTAACTGATATATCTGACAAGCCATTTCCTGAAGTTGAAAGCCCTGCAAATGGTGAAGCACCAAGTCCATCAACCGTTAGTAAAAGTAGAAAGATTAATATTAGCCTTCTTCTAAAAGGAGGAGAGTTAGTATTCTCTCCAGTATTACCTGATCTTTTGTCAATGAAAAGGAAAGAATCGATGAAAATGGGTAGCCCATCCTCAGAAACTGCTAATCCACAATCACAACAACAAGCTGCTGCTGGCACTGGTACTTCTAGAACATAATCACTATAACAAACTCTTCAAAAAAGGAGCATCTCTTCAGATGCTCTTTTTTTTATAATGGATAGTCCAGCTCTTGCAGTTGAATCAAAATTAATTAAGTAGAAGTACTATTTATATATAAATAATTTGACTGAGGCAAGAGTGATGTTGCACGACACAGCACATGAAGAAGAAATAAATCAATTAGTAGAAAGTGGGTTTGATATTAATTCAAAAGATCCAAACGGGATAACTCTTTTACATAAATTCACAAAAAAAGGCAATGTGGTTGGGGTAAAGTCGTTATTAGAGCACGAAGCAGATTTTAATGTAATAGATAATGAAAATAGAAAGCCACTGCATTATGCTATTATACATGGACATAAGAAAATTGCTAAACTCCTTATCAATCAACTGACAATCAATTCCAAGGATAAAAATGGATTCACTCCATTGCACCTTGCTACACTACGGGATGATATAGAGTTAATTGACTTTTTGATAGCAAGAGGAGCAAAAATTGATGAAAAAGATGTGCAAGAAGGCTATACTCCGCTTCACATAGCTTCACTTTATGGCTCCAAAAAAAGTGTACAAATCTTGATTGATAATGGAGCAAGCCTTGAATCTGAAGATAATTATTCACACACTCCTTTGTTTTCAACTATTTATCAATGTACCGCACATTATGAAAGTAGAGCAGAGATTATAGAATATCTGATAAAAAAAGGTGCAAATGTAGAAAAAAAGGACCTAGAAAACAATACTACGCTTTTCTTAGCAGCATATAACAACAAAATGCAAATAGTGAAGCTAATTGCTAAAAGACAAGCAGCCAATGATAAAACTAAATTTAAAGAATTTCTCTGCACAAAAAATAACCAAGGTTTTGACCCGCTCGATTGTGCTATTGAACATAATAATAAAAAAATGATAACATTTCTTACATCAAAAGGAATAGATCCAAATGACAAAGACTTGAGCGGTAACTCTCGACTGCATAAGGCTAGCCATAATGGCGACACCAAGGCAGTTAAGCTCTTATTGAAGCTCAAGGTAGATGTTAATGCCACTACCAAAAGCAATAGAACCGCTTTGCTACTTGCAGTTAAAAAAGGTCATGTAAAAGTTGTAAAAACATTATTGGAAGCTAGGGCCAACGTGAATATTCAAGATAAACAAGGATATACACCTATGCACCTTGCTATTCAAAAGGATTATTTTGATATAGCTCAGCTTTTAATAGAAAAAGGAGCAGATCTTAACATCAAATGTAATAGACTTCTTTCGAAATTCGCTTGTGAGAGGCAAGTGCTAGGAGCACACGGAGCGGAAAACCGCAGTGTATTGAACATACACGAGGATTTGAGCACCGAAGCGACAACGCAATTTCCCACAGAAGTAGAGTTTCGAAAGAAGTCTAATGGTGGTGATACTGCAATAGATACATTTATTAGAAAAGCCTACAGAAAAGAAAGTCTCCAAGGAAATCATAAAAAATTTTGTAGATTTTTGGTGCTTTACCTAAAAGAAAGGCAAAGTAAAGACAAAGTCTTCTACATATTTTTTACCTTAGCTTTAAGCGTAACAATCCTGGGGTTACCATTTACTTTTCGGCCTGTGATGAGATATATAGAAAAAAGCAAAGCATACGAAAAAACAAAAGCTATGCTTGAAAACTTGCTCTATATTTAAATATGATGACAAAGAAGCACATAGAATAAGGTGCTTCTTTGTGAAGAGTTTGCGAATGATTGTTTATTCTACAAGGTAAGACGCCTACCAAAAACAAATTGTTGTTTTGGATCCGTATTAGTAACTGATGGGTTTGGCTGACTACCATTCGCAGTGCTTGTAGCTTCAGTAGCCTTTTTTGGAGACATAATAGTTACATTAACCTCTGTTGTTGTTTCCTTTAAACCTAACTTGTCTCTCATCTCACCTAATTTAGAGGATACACTGGCACCATCTTTCATTGCTACTGAGTTTATAGAAAAGCACTCACCGTCTCCATCACTCATATGATATCCACCATTACAAGTAATACGAAGTACATTATTACCACATTGTACATATAGCAGATTACTATTGTTCTCAATAAAAAACACTTTCTTCTTTGGCACAACTAATTTTAAGTTATCACCTTCAACTTTTATAGATCCTACAAACTTCTCTTGATTACCGTTAGATGATTCAGAACTTCCTCCTCCCGCTTGTCTGCTTTTTTGAGGCGTTTTAGGTTTTTTAGTTGGCTTTACTGGCTTAGACCTATTCTCTGGTTTTTTAGCTTCGGATAACTTAGGAGCAGCAGATTCAGAGCTTGAAACTTTAGGTGCAACTTGAGCTTTAGATATGCTAGTTACCTCAATCTCTTCTGTACCAACTAGACCTAGCATTTCCTGAATTTTTTGCATTCCTTCTTTTTCAGTGTAACGTACAGTTTCACCATCTTTATCTGTTACTGAATCTATAGCTATTATAGAACCATGCAATGTTCTCTTCGACCCATAATTACCAGTGATATGGAATTTGCCATTAGCACATTCCATAAGTACACAAAATTCCTCAGGTTTAGCTGGATTTTTACATCCTTGTAATTTCTTATAATTTTTATGTGTTAAGTGTAATTCTAACACTGATAGATGCTTAGAAGGAACAATTTTTCCAGAAAATTCTTCTGATCCTTTTTTCACTACAGGCACAGATTCAGAGCTTTCAACTCCAAGTTCAATTGGATTTGGAGATATTTTAGTTACCATAATAGTTTCTTTACTATCATTCCAATTTAAAATTTCTTTCATTCGCTTCAACTCGCAAGATACATCTTCAGCATCTTGAGGTTTCACTGAATCGATAGAGAAAACATTCCACTCCCTCCACTGCTCATCTAAACCTTGCAGTGTACTTATTCTAACATCTTTAACAGTAATTTGGTACGCTTTTTCATCACATTCTACATACGCAGAATATTTTCCTGATTTACCCTGTTTTTTGGAATAATTTGCTAAATCTTCCTTTTTTGGCAATTTTAATATTAACCTATCATTAAATGTTGATCCAACCTCAACACTAAAGGTTTCTTCCTTAACGATTTGTATAAAACCGTAAACAATTTTTCCCTTTGCAGCATCTTCAGGATTCTGTGCTTTATGAACATTACCTTGAGGTTTTACAGGTGGTTTAGCACCTGTTTCAGTGTTGCCATCATTCACCTGTCCGCCTTTTTCAGACACTTTAGGCGTTTCAGATTGTTGTTCCACTGTTCTAGATCCATTCTCATGTCCTTTACCATTACCTTTAGGTGATTCTGGTGTTTTACCGTCTGGTTTTGCAGCGTCATCTGCACTCGCTGAATTAGATACACTCACTTTCTTCTCATGTCCTTTACCATTACCTTCTGGCTTAACAACAGCACTTACTTTTTCTGCAGCAGGTGCAGATTTATGGCTTGAAACTACGGGATTAAATGGCTCTGGAGACATCTTAGTGATTTCAATAAACCTTCTGTTGTCATCTAAGCCCACCTTAGTCTTCATTTCTGATAGTTCTTTTTTTACATACGCTTCACTGGCTTTTTCATTCTTTACTGATGTTACAGATATAGCTTTCTTTCCATCACTCACATCTTTCTGCGTTTCATAAAAACCAGTAATACGAAGATTTTCACCATCACATTGTACAAACGCACAAAATTCTTCTTTATTATCTTTATTTTGATAATTATTTTTAAGATCCCTATAACGTTGCTCGGTTATAATTAATAGCAGACTATTTTCGTCACTACTAAACTTCGCTTGTGAAACAGCTTCAATACCATCACCTTTTGGTCTTGCAACGCCATCTGCTCTACCAGCACCATAATTTTGTGGTGCTTTACTTTCTGGTGTAGCAGCACCTTCTTTTCCAGCACCCTTACTACCAAATACACTCTTCAAGACTGACGAAATTCCACCTAAAACCCATGAAATGCCTGTATACTTGCCAAGAAAACTCAAGGTTTTCGAAACCAAGCTTGTAAAACGATCCCACACAGTCTTTTTTCCTTCTTCTGATTTTGAATCTTTCATATTTTACTCCTTAAAATAAAAAATATTAATACTTAATTATTACATATAATCTATAACTTATCAACTATTTTATCTCATTAGTTGCCATTTGAGTTTTTAGCTAGATCCCAGTGTCATGCACACAACTGCATGAACATCCCGTAAAGCGATAAGACAGACATTAAGTATCAACTACCGGGGTGTCATTCCAGCGCGTGACGCTGGAATCCATTTCCGTATTTTCAATGCCAACGACGTATTATATGCAACCTTCGCTTGCTAGATCCCAGTGCTACGACACTGGAATCCAGTAAATTTATTCATTATATATGAAAAACTATTATATTTATATAACTGCAAAAGGTTTATATGATGAAATTATTAAGTAAGAAGACTAGATTCCAGCGTCACGCGCTGGAATGACACCAAAGGTTGATGTTTTTAGTTTACTTTCTCGCTAAATTAGACGTTCGTACAGTTGTGTGCGTCGACACTGGGAAGACACCTTACATATCCAAGCTATATATAACTTAATCAGTTTGCAATTCTTCAACATGCAAATTGCGTGGTAAAAATTCCAAATCTTTTGCAACGCTTAATTCTTTGTTTTTTGAATGTATACCGAGCTTATTAAACTCCCGAGCAGCAGGAAATACCCTTGCTTCAAGCGAACCAGCAGTTTTATTATAATTATCCACAGCACTCTTTAAACTCTTACGCAAATTATCAAAATTCTCACCCATGGTGCAAATGCGCTCATATAATATATGTCCGAGCTCACTGATTTTTTTCGCACTTTCGGCTATCATCTCTTGTTTCCACCCATACGCTATAGCTCTTAAGAGCGCAATTAAAGTAATAGGTGTTGCAATAATCACTCTTTTTTCCACTCCAATCTCTATCAAAGCAGGCTCATATTCAAGTGCTGCACTGAAAGCCCCCTCCCCTGTGAGAAATAAAACCACAAGCTCTGGCGTATTTTCAAATTGATTCCAGTATTCTTTTTTGCCTAAATCATTTATATGCTTTTTTATTGCCAACGAATGATCCTTCAATTTTTCCTTTTGTATTTGCAAATCATTTTGTGATATAGCGTCCATGTAAGAATCAAGTGGCACTTTAGCATCTATTATTATTTGCTTTCCAGATGGCATTTTGATTATCAAATCAGGACGTAATAAATTGTCGTCACTCTTATCAATTACTGATGGCTGAATTAAAAAATCACAGTATTCTATCATTCCAGCCATTTCAACCACTCTTTTTAACTGCATTTCACCCCATTTTCCTCTAATATGAGGTTTTCTTAAAGCATTAGCTAAATTAGAAGTTTGATTCATCAGCGCTCCAATTTGCTCCTTTAAACCTTCATAGGCCCCCACTCTTTCTTTCTCCAGCTCACGTATTTCATGGTCAAATTTTTCTAATTTTTCTTTTATTGGAGTTACAACTTCGTTGATCGTTGCTTGTCTTTTATTAAAATCACTAGCTGTTTCTTTCAATTTATTATCGATGACTTCCTTTGCAAGATTCAAAAAATTATTGTTATTTACCTGCAAAGCATCAAGAGAAAGCGCTTTAAAAGTATTTGTTAATCTTTCCTCTGCTTTTGTGAGCAACTCTATTTCTCTCTCCTTCTCATCACGCTCCTTCTGCAAAGTTACTTCAAGCTCAGCTTTTCTGATTCTTAAGTTCACTATTTCCTCATCCTTTGTGAGCAGTATTTGTTTTTTTTCTTGAAGTTCATACTCTAATTTACATAAATTACCCTCAAGATTCACCGATTTTATTTTCTCCTCATTTAATCTTCTATTCTTTTTTATGATTATATATAAGAAGAGTAGTAAACAAACGAAACTTGATCCTAGAACTATAGAGTTGAAAAGCATCGAAGTAAAAAAACTATACTCGCAATTCTATCTGATTAATGGTTTGTGTATATAAAAAAAGAGCACCTGAAGAGGTGCTCCTTTGTAGAAGAGTTTGTTATAGTGATTATGATCTAGAACTACCAACTTTAGGTGCAGATAGACCATTACCAACAACTTGTTGTGGGTTTGGAGTAACAACTTCTGAGAATGGTGTATTACCATTTGCAATAGGGCTTTTAACTTCAGGTGTAATTATAACATCAGATATATGAGTTATCCCAACACTCGTGATTGTATCACCTAAACCTAACTTGCTTATTATTTTAGGTATATCATAACATTCATCTTTGTTATCAGCTCCTTGCTCCCTCATTGAGGTAACAGAGAAGGATTCATCTTCTCCCATAGTTGTAGAACAAGGATTACCAGTAACACAATATGCTTTTCCGCCAATTATAACATATATCCAATATCCTAAGATTGGATCTACAGTGCTCTCGATACGAGATTTACAACTTTTGTGAACAACTAATTGTACATTACCATCATCATCAACTTTTATAAACCCTAACTTCGGTTTTTTCTTACCGTTAGCTGGAACAGGTTTTTTTGGTAGGTCAGATTCACCTTGTGGACCACCTTTAGCACCAGTTTTTTCTGGATTAGGATCTCCATTATTGCCACCTTTCCCTTGTGTAACTTCTTCAGTTACTTTCACTTCAGGCTCTTGTTGCAACCCAGTAGTAGGTATTGCAGGTCCATCACCTTTATCTTGAGGTTGCTCTGGTGTTACGACGTTTGGTTGAGCAGCAGCAGTTGCTTTACTTTTATTACTAGAAAACCAGCTTGTAAAAGCATTAAAAGCTCTCCGGTACAATGGAGTGTCAGATACACGAGATTGATCACCTTCTGGCACAACTACTTTTAATTCTTGACCATCAACGTTTATAACCCCTGACTTCGTTTTTTCCTTACCGTTAGCTAGAACAGGTTTCTCTGGCAGGTCAGGTTTACCTTGTGGATCACCTTTAGCATCAGTTTGTTTAGGATCTCCCTTACTGCCATCTTCACCTTGAGCAAGTTTTTCTACCGCTTTAGGCTTCTCAGTCTGTTCTGGATCAGAACTTCCATTATTACCATCTTTTTCTGGTTTAACCACTTCAGGTGTTGCATCTTTAGGTTGCTGTTGTGGCGTTTCCACAGCAGGTTCTGTAGTTACCTGTTGTTGAACAGCTTCCACACCTTTACCTTCAGTTGGCGTTGGTATTACATTGCTAGATTCAGCAACAACAGTTGTTTTACTTTTATTACTAGAAAACAATTTTTTAATAGCACTAAAAATCTCCCCTAACCAGCTTGTGAAACGACTCCACAAAGTCTTTTTTTCTTCTTTTACTCCTTTCATACTTTACTCCTTTAAATTAATAATAAATTAACTTAAATTATTACATTTATTCTATAACTTGTCAACATTTTTCTCTTTAAAGTAGCAAATGTACCATATTACACATCAAAAAGAATAACTGCGTAGAGTGAGAAGATTGATTATTGAGTTTTTGCAGGTTCAGTTGTAGTGTCAGTTGCAGGTCCAATCTTTAATAATTTAATAGCATTCGTATTGACAGCCTCTCCCCCTACCCGCTTAGTGATAAAAAATCTAATATACGGTTTATTAGTGTAAGGATCTCTTAAGATTTTCATTCCTCTGCTATCTACAATTTTATAAGCTTGTTTAAAATCTGCCACTGCAATAATCGGAAGCCACTTGCCATCTTTACTTTCTGCTTCAATCGGTGCAGGCGGCATGTTAGCAGATTGGTATACAGGAACTCCCATTAACGTATCTGGTGCTTCAAGTGACAAACTTGGTTGCCAGAGATATTGGCCAGATTGAGATTTAAGTAATCTAACATCCTTAAGCGTACTTCTATTCATTAGAAATGATGCATTTTTGGAGTAATATTCATTCAGAGAATAATATAATATCATTATAGAATCGCTATCCAGCTTACCGCTTTTAACTTGCTCTATTTCACCATAATTTTTTCCATCTTCGTAAGTTAAAATCCCTTTAGGCTGCAAAGTCCCATTACCTTTGATAAAAGCTTCATTTTCTTCTGTGCTAAAAGTCTCAACAACTTTTTCAACTAACCAACTTTCAACATCAACAAATGCATCATCAAGTAGCTTTTGTGATATTTGTGGTTGAGCGTATAACTCGTAAGTTGTGATAGAGATTTTTTTAATTTTAGGTGTCTCAGTGTCCCTGTTAAAATCATATTTTGACTTCTTCCCACCTTTCTCTTCATCAGGCACTGTTTCGCCACTCCAACCAGCCCAAGCACGATCACAATTTTCTACAATGCAATCTAATGTTTCAGTAGAAATTTTTTGAGTAGAACATATTTGCCGCATTGGAGATGAATCAGTCACACATTTGTTTATACGTTTCAAAATATGTGGCGCAATTAAGTATCCTCCCGTCTCTTTGCTACTTCCACTTAGAGTTTTCTGTGATAATACATTTGACGTTCCATTGCGGATGTAATCAGTAAAGTATTTATCGCTTGTGCTAAAATCTGTATTTACCTCCGGCCGCTGCACTGCTGTTTCGATCAAATCTAAACGCTCTTTGCAGCTATCTATGGCATTATTTACTCTGCAGAGCTGCTCAATCGTTCCAGAGTCAGGACGCCCTTTGCTTTCAATTTCTTTTAGTTTGCGATCATTTATTAATTTAAATTGCTCCCATGATGAAGATAATTCATTAATACGGTGAGCGATATCAGTTAGTGACATAATAGCCTCCTTTGAAAATAAAATGAAATTTGTAATGTGGTAAATTTAGATTCCAATATCTCTTTACCTTGTCATGTAAGTGGCAGACCTTTTGCCATTCCAGCATCTCTTCTTGTCATCCGAGTAGCGGACACACAACTGTACGAACTTCTAGTTTAATGCATATAACCGTTGATGTCATTCCAGTGCTACGACACACAACTGTACGAACATCCCGTAAAGCGATAGAATGGGTGTTAAGCCTCAACTACTGGTGTCATCCGGCTTTGTTGCATAGCTCAAAAATACTACACGCCTTTGTCATTCTAGCGCGTGACGCTAGAATCTATTTGTATATATTCAATGCTAAAACGTATTATATGCAACCTTCGCTTGCTAGATCCCAGTGTCCGCTACTCGGATGACGAAAAAAGGGAAAGTTTTATTAATAATTTCAAATCTTTGCGTAGCGATGCAACAAAGCCGGATGACACCCTTAGAACCTACTGGGATGACAACTTTAGGGCTACTTGGATGAAAATATGGTGTGCACTGAAGTGACACCAAAGAGTGGATGAACTTAAGTTCAAAAAGCCTCTCTCTATTGCCACTATAATGAGACTTTTGAACATGCGGAAGTAATTTTTTACAGTTCAAGTAAAAAAAATTGCTGCTATAGCACAAAACCTATAAATTAAGCAGCGGAAAACCTTGCATGACTTGCACAAAACGTTTTCACTCTTTCAAAGTAAGTAGAAGGTTCTTGAGGAATTTCTACATCATCTATAATATTATATATTGTTGAGTCTAGAAGTTCATCTGTTATTAACTCTCTCAACCTTTGTTTTATAGGTCCTCTTTGAATATGCTGCCCGTAATCATCATAAAATTTTATATAAAGCTCTCTGAATACAAACTCTTTTATATCTTTTCTTATGGAACAAATATCATTTTTTACTTCATCACTTAAGTTGCTTAAATTCACTTCAGAACCAGGAGAATAGAGATCATCAAAATTTTCTTTTAGTACTTTTATTCTGTGAAAGTGTTTACCAACATATTTTTGAAAAAAACTTCTGGTAACATCACGAGCTAACCCCCCTATCAACTGAGGCCCTAATTGAGCTGCGAAGTTATTTTCTGCCTCAAGGCTACTTAATGAATAGATAACGCGGTTAAACATTCCCCCTCCACATAATCCATTACTTTCTTGAAATCTAACTACCAGAATAGCTTTTAAGAGCTCTATATCTAGATTCTGTTCCCTAGCTACAGTTAAAACTAGATTTACAGCTTGTGTTACTGTCATTCCGACAGTTACCCCTTCAGAAACCCAATTTCTCCAAATACTATTTGGATTAAAGTAAGTTCCAAACATTCTTTGCTTCTGCTCACTTGTAAACTCATCTAAACTATTTATGTGATCTTTAAATTCTTTATCTAGCTCATTTGAAGGAGTGCCATGCTTTTCCTTCAGCTCTTTAGCACATTTAATAACAATTTCCTCAAAACTTCTTGTATGCACACTCTGACTATCGGTCCCTACATCACTCACATTGAATAAAAAGCTAAGCTGCTTAACATTCAAGCCCAAAGGTGAAAAGAGTTTTATTAGTGGGTATTTTATCAGCTCAAGGATTGCTACTGGAATTAGTAGTATAGCGTTTATTAACACAAGAGCTATTTTAGCACCTATCAGCCTATCCACTGATACCATTATTCTACTAAGCTCTGATACCTTCGATGCACAATATAAAAATGGCAACTGAATACAATATATTAAGTATATAGAGAAAAACAAAATCTTATCTTTTATACCTATTGTTGGATCGTTATATACTTCAGAAAAAATATTATCATCACTATTTTCATTTTTAAAAGACTGATATCCACTTGCAATTTTTTCTGTAAAAAAGGAACATATTTTATGTATTTGGTAGCATGCAACACAAACAGAAAGCAACACAGCAAGTGATGCAAAAAAAGTTAAGACTTCACTTGAAGTTTTTGCAAGGAAAAATGCATGAAGTGTATCAAGAAATAAATCAAGTAAATACTCAAATAAAATCATTACTGCGAAAGCAGAAACACCTAGTAAAATATATCCTGAAATAATTAAAAACTGCTTTAATTTTTGATTCATAAGCCTCACCTAATAATTTATCAATACAGGCTATTTTAGGCATAAATCTAAGAAAATGCAAGTTTTTATACTACAAAGTGACAATAAATTATGTTTTTTATAATTAAAATAAGCTCGACGTCATACCGCGAATAAATCCACAACTGTACGAACGTCTAATTTAGCGAGAAAGTAAACCAAAAACATCAACCTTTGGTGTCATTTCATTAGCACTCCTCCTGTCATCCGGCTTTGTTGCATCGCTCAAAAATACTACACGTTTTTGTCATTCCAGCGCGTGACGCTAGAATCCATTTCCGTATTTTCAATGCCAACGACGTATTATATGCAACCTTCGCTTGCTAGATCCCAGTGTCACGCAGGCTTTGTTGCATAGCACATTATACAGTAGGCAAGCTACAAAAATTCATGCAACCATTTCAAATGTAGCCATACCTATATCGGTAAATTTATTCAGCAAATAGCACTTGAGTAGCAGTTCCTTCTCACGATTAACCTCAGATTTATTCCTAAAACTAAACCCAAATATTTGCTTTAATCGCGAAAAGAATGCTTCTATGTAGGATCTTTTTCCGTACCCTACCTCCTTTTTCCATTGTTTTATTCTCGTATCTCCATCAAACGATCTTATTAACCTAACTGCAGTATTTCTCTCGACCATATAATCCAAATTCTGATGCAGTACGGCGTCCTTTTTTGGCGGGATTTTCGTTTTTATCCCAAGTTTATGACATAACTGATAGATGTGGCGCGTATCGTATGCTCCATCTGCGTACAAAACGGACACATTATTGACTTCTTCCAATAAATCGTGCCCCCCACGACAATCAGAATAAGTTCCATTGGTGTACTTTGCATCTATAGCCTTTTTGCTATTTACATCCAGCATCAGATGAAGTTTTCTTGTTTGGTCATGGTGACGATATTTGCGATCTTTACTGTTTACTCCGCTGTGTTTTGGAGTATTGTTGTAAATGCTAATGCCCGTGCTGTCTATAGCAACTTCGATATTTTCCATATCATTCTTATCTATTCTATTATCATTAATTTTTATGTTAAGTTTTTTAAATCTTCTTGAGGCCTGTGAATAGCTTATGACAGATAGATTCCTTCCTATTTGTTCGAGGTATCCTTTTATAAATCCTACCGTTTGCCTTAGGCCAATCCTAAATAGATAAGTTATTATGTGCACTAAAATCACAACTTTATCACTGTAAATTCTATTTCCGCCCTGTATTTTTGGTCCAATTTCATACCAATTTTCTATTGCTTCATTGATGAAATGAAAAATATTTCCTCTTTCTTGCAAAAATTTGTTATATTCGTTTTGGTTACTGACTTTCATTTTGACTGGCATATTTTTCCTTTGTCGGTTAAATGCCTGTTTTATAATGAATTTAGTCAGTAACTGCCAGTTTTTTTCTTGAGCTATGCAACAAAGCCGGATGACAGGAGGAGTGCTAATGAAATGACACCAAAGGTTGATGTTTTTGGTTTACTTTCTCGCTAAATTAGACGTTCGTACAGCTGTGGATTTATTCGCGGTATCTCGTAGTAGGTCCCGCTAACAAGCAGCGGTATGACGAGGTTTTTCGATTATTAATAAGTAAATCTTACCTGTGTTAGCTATATCAGCAGCCACGCCATTGGAAAAAAATTTCACTTCCATTCTACGCAGTTAGCAAAATCAAGAAAGGTAAATCTATCCCTCGTAGCGAACGCAAGGTTGACCACTTTGCAATATTGTTCCTTGTTCCAACCAAGGTGCTCTGGTAAGTGTGGAATTGATAACTCTGCAAATATTTTCTGTAGGTGCTGTGCAGGGAATAAATTTTGTTTAATAACATTAGAGATATGTCTCCATTCTTTACGAATTGTTTCTTCGGCTTTCTGCTGCATTGTTTGTTTCTGCTCTAAAGTTTTCGCAAACTCGATATTACTAAAGCACTCCATTATATGCTTTACATCAACACCACTTGGTTTTATAGTAGGGTTTTGTATCGATAGCATTTGTTCCTGTAAATGAGCCATAGTTAAAGTTGTAACAGCAATTTTTTCACCGTGAAGTGAGGAATAATCTTCAGTGATCATCTCCATCGCGTGAGCTATCATGTGCTCCCCTTGACTTGCAGGATAGCTGCCCTTTGCTATAACCATTCCAGATCCTGAAGTAAGCAAGGCTTTCATCAACGACAAGATTGTGTCTTTATCTTTTTGAGTAAGCTTTATGTAGTCTCTAAGCAGAACTTGCTCTAAGTCATTTGTGAGTGAGAAGGGTAATTCGTTATATTCTGTACCAAATAACAGATGAGACAACAACCAGTCAGCCTGGACTGTTGAACGACAGATAAAATCTGCAAATCCGCTTAGTGTAAGGCGTAGTGGTGCATTAGTGAGTATATCAATATCAATATATATCGCTTTTGGAAGGTGCGCTTCAAATGACTTTTTATGTCCATTCACTAATATTGAAGCATTTGCAGAGGTATATCCATTCATAGAAGCAGCTGTTGGGAATGATATGTAATCCTTTCCTTCGAGATAACTTGCATATTTGCAAATATCGTTAATAGTGCCACTGCCAAATGCAACTATTAAATCACTATCTTTTGCTTTGCTTCTAACTAAATCCACAATTTCAAGAGAAGGAGTAACACCACTGTCTATTGTCATTCCAGCGCTTTTTTTCCTGTTATCCGAGTAGCGAACACTGGGATCCATCTTATTTTCATCATGGACATTGTTTTTGATATATGTTCCTAGGATCCGCTGCCCATTGTATAATTTGCAAGTATGTTTATACCTAGATCCCAGTGTCACGCACTGGGATGACAAAATTTGAGGAGCATCTGGAATGACAGGTGGAAGGGAGTGACATGGAACAATTAAGTGGGAAATTTTGTTAAGTACGTTTTTATTTAAAAGTTTTGCTGTGTTTTCATCTGCAACTAAAAAAATATCATTTCCATATAGCGTGCATATTTCATAAATATTATCAGCGAGATGATAATCTACGCTTATAGGACATATTTTGCCGCGCTCTGTCATTCAAGTGCTTTTTTCCCTGTCATCCGAGTGGCCCACCTTTTGTCATCCCAGTGCTTTTTTTCCTGTCATCCCTGTAAAGGTCAACTAATTCATTGACAAATTTTGCAAAAAGCTCAAAGGAGTAATACCTCCAAGAGCTTGATGCGGCCTGTGTTCATTGTAATAAATTAAATATCTAAACAATTCATCCTTAAATTCTTGAACGGTCTCAAACGTTGTTCCCTCAATCAAATCATCATTTAAAGTCCGCCAAAAGCGCTCTACTTTGCCATTTGTTTGTGGTCTATATGGCCTTGTATATAAATGCTTTAAGCCAATTTCAACTAACATTCTTTCAAATGGATGTCCATCCAAATTACTTCTTGATGCAAACTCTGGTCCATTGTCTGTCATTACTTCTTTGAACTGAATACTGTAACTTTGCTTTATATAATTAAAACATCTGAGCACTGCAAACATTACATTCAGACTCTGAATATTTTCTAAAACTTCTGCCCATGCTATACGGCTTGCATCGTCTATTACACACACTAAATAGTATCTTTTGCTCTCATTTATTATCATATCTTTACTCAAATAATGACAGTCTATATGTGCCAATTCTCCAGCTTTTTCCCTGATTATCTTTCTCTTCACCTCTTTTTCTTTTGTGCTCAACTTATTCATGCCGGCTCTCTTAATAATATTATATATACCAGATGGAGAAGGTGTTTTGTTGCCCAACTTTTTTGCTAGTATAGCACAAATTTCATATTTATTTATCCCTTTTTTCCGCTCCTCTATAACTGCTTTTTCTATTTCAATATCTGTTCTTCTACTTTCCCATCTTGGACCTCTTTTTCTTGGTAAAAACTCTTTTTCTAATCCGCTATTTCTATACCTATTATAATATTTACAGAATGTTTGTCTGTTGATTCCATTAGCGTGATAAAAATCGCCTACAAATCTATAAAATGGATGCTTTTTTGCCTTTGTTTGCTCATATTCTTTGATCAAAAATCTCCATTTACTTTGGTAATTTCTCTCTAAAGTTTTATCTTCTGTGTTTCTTCTCATACCTAACTCCCTCAAAAATGTTTCTTTTATCTTAACATTTTTGTCATCGAATTAGTTGACCTTTACAATCCCAGTGCGTGACACTGGGATCCAGCGAACTTGCTTGCAAGTGAGCATAAAGGACAACTTGGATAACAAATATAAATGTTTGAACATTAATAACTGATATGTTATATACATCTTATCACTAAACTAAACATTCGTATAGTTGTGCACACTAGCAAAAAGATGCATAGTATGGTATTGCTTTGCTGATTACAAAATGTTTGTAAGGATAATCATTTTTTTCTTATTATATTCAAGTGCAGCTTTTTCTGGAGATTGCAATTTTAATCTACCTTACAATGGCCTTAGCTGCAGTCTGGATTTATCACATAAGAATTTAAACAATATAAAAAAACTGCTCAATAAAGGCGATAAGTTTGTTGCACTCACATTTGATGATGGGCCTTCTAGCAGAAGAGTGAATGATATTCTTAATGTTCTCAAAAAACATAAATCAAAAGCAACATTTTTTGTGCTTGGTGAACGTATAAATGAAAAAACGTCTGAAATAGTAAAGGAAATCCATAAAGCAGGTCATGAAATAGGTAATCATTCTTGGTCGCATAGAAAATTAACGTTATTACCCAGCGAAGAACAGATGCAAGAGTTGGAAAAAACAAATATAGCAATTAAAAATATAACAAAAAAAGATGTAAAATGGTTTCGTCCGCCATATGGATGCCACGATGATAATTTAATTGAAAATACCAATCAACTGAATATGTATTCCATATTATGGACAGTTGATTCGCTAGATTGGCAAGGCGATAAGCCGGAAATCCTAGTTGAAAGAGTTGCAAGTAATGTACATAACGGAGCTATCATGTTATTTCATGACCATGATAGTCGATCAAACACTGCTCAAGCTTTACCTAACATTATTAGAATGCTAAAAAAATCAGGTTACAAGCTTGTGACTTTAAGCGAGTGGGAGAAGATGGTTTGTGATGCAGTAAAAGCCAAAAGTATGCTGAATAGAGAGTAGTATCCTAAAGAAATGTTATGCGCAGAAAAAACAAAACCTTTAACCGCAGAGCGCTTATATTAGGTGGCCTTCAGCTAACTATTTCCGCTATTTTTAGCTATAAGTTATATAATTTACAAATCAGTAACAAACTAAAATATGAAGCTCTTTCTAATAAAAATAGAGTACGGATTACTAACATTATGCCTGAGCGAGGCAGAATAATAGACAGGAATGGCATCGAACTTGCGGTAAACAAAATTTCATATGTTGTTTTATTCGGTGGAGAGAAAGCTTCAAGCAGAGAAGTTGACTCAGAAACGTTATCAGAAATTGAATCTGATATAGCAAAATCTCCAAAAACAAAAATAACTGCTCTTTATAAACGCTACTACCCATTTGGTTCAATATGCTCTCATGTACTTGGGTATACAAAAAAACAACAAGGTACAAACGAAATAGGAATCAGCGGAATTGAATATACACATGATGATGCATTAAAAGGTGAGCCAGGAAAATCCGAGCAGGAAATAAACTCTAAAAAACGAGTCATAAGAGAATTATCAAATATAGCGCAGCAAGACGGACAAGATGTACAGCTAACAATTGATATTAATTTACAGAAAAAAATAGCTGAGGTATTTAGAGACCACAAAGGCTCTGTAACTGTAATCGATGTGAATAATGGAGAAATTTTAGCATTATATAATTCACCTTCTTACGATAACAATCTTTTTGCTAGCAGATTATCAAATGAGACTTGGGAAAGCTTAAATACCTCCTCTTTGCCACTTGTGAATCGCGCATTATCATATCAAATTCCGCCTGGTTCAGTATTTAAGGTTATTGTTGCGCTTGCAGCTTTAAAAGATGGAATAATAACACCAGAAAGAGAATTTTTATGTCGCGGACATATGAAAATAGGCGAGCGAAAATTTCGCTGCTTGAAAAGTGAAGGTCATGGATACGTATCTTTAAATGAAGCAATAGCTTCATCATGTAACACTTATTTTTATAACATAGGAAAAGAAATCAGTGTAGATTCGATTGTAGAAGTGGCCAGCAAATTTGGTATTGGAAGTGGACCATTAATTAAAACATTTAAAGAGGAAGCATCAGGGTTGTTACCAAGCAGAGATTGGCGCGCACGAAAGCTGTATTCAGAGTGGCAATTAGGCGACACTATAAATTTAGCTATAGGACAAGGATATATACTTACAACACCATTACAGCTTGCAGTGCTTTCGGCTAGGCTTGCAACAGGAAAAGAGGTGATCCCACACATTGAGATTGGTAAAACAATACAAAACTTTCCTGATATTGATATAGACCCAAAGCACCTTAATATAGTTCAAAAAGCTATGTTTGATGTAGTTAATTCCAGAATTGGCACTGCATCAGCACATAAAAAGAGGTTTAGCTTTTTTACTAAAGTTCAAATTGCCGGCAAAACTGGCACACCAGAGACAAACTCTCATGGTAAAAGTCATAAAGTATTTATTGCTTATGGTCCTTACCACAATCCACGTTATGCAGTTTCTGTATTTATAGAGAACGGCAAGACCCCACGCCAAGATTTTCTTATAGCTAATCAGATATTCCAATATATGCTTGAAACACAATAGACCTTTTGCATAACCAATTTATGGTAAGGGATTTTTAGGAGAGATGAAGGTGAGCACCGCAGAATACTTGATGTATTTGAGGAGCGTAGGCAAATTTTAACGCAAAAATTACTATCAGAAAATAGGTTATGCAAAAGGTCTAATTCTGAACTAGCAAACAATAGGGGGCTTATTGCCACTTTAGCGGTAACATGTTGCAATTTTCCAGCTAAAGGTGAAGTCAAATTAAGTAATAATCCTGTTCATAGCTATGATATTCATCAAGCAAAACAAAATCCTCAGGATGATCAGCTCTTTTGGTTTTTGCTAACTCCTTGCTCTCTGATGCTACTCCGTATTTCTGAATAAACTCATCCATATTTGCTATTACATCTTGAAGCAGTGAAACCATTGTGGATTCCTTAACTTCTTTCTTGCTGCTGGATCTTCTTGCCTCAATAGCTTTTGCTACATCTACATGCCACATTTCATTAACTCTATAAAATTCACTTTCAAGTTCTTCACTAATGTTATTTTTACGCTCATTTTCTCTATATGTTTTTATAAAGAAATGCATTTTGTATAGTAATTGATTCAATGTGAATTCATATTTTGCTCTGGTGCTCATAACTTAATCATTTATTATTGAAAGACTATAAGACACAAACGTTAAGTTTTTATGGATATTTTATTATAACCAAAATAGGCCAGGTTTTTCTGTCATCCTATGACTTGGTCCATAGCGGTACGAACGCTGCAACTTTGAATGCAAAGGTAAAAAATGGTGTCATTTCAGCTTCTATACTCCTGTCATTCCAGTCTCTTCCTCCTGTCATCCGTGTAAAGGTCAACTAATTCGATGACAAAAATGTTAAGATAAAAGAAACATTTTTGAGGGAGTTAGGTATGAGAAGAAACACAGAAGATAAAACTTTAGAGAGAAATTACCAAAGTAAATGGAGATTTTTGATCAAAGAATATGAGCAAACAAAGGCAAAAAAGCATCCATTTTATAGATTTGTAGGCGATTTTTATCACGCTAATGGAATCAACAGACAAACATTCTGTAAATATTATAATAGGTATAGAAATAGCGGATTAGAAAAAGAGTTTTTACCAAGAAAAAGAGGTCCAAGATGGGAAAGTAGAAGAACAGATATTGAAATAGAAAAAGCAGTTATAGAGGAGCGGAAAAAAGGGATAAATAAATATGAAATTTGTGCTATACTAGCAAAAAAGTTGGGCAACAAAACACCTTCTCCATCTGGTATATATAATATTATTAAGAGAGCCGGCATGAATAAGTTGAGCACAAAAGAAAAAGAGGTGAAGAGAAAGATAATCAGGGAAAAAGCTGGAGAATTGGCACATATAGACTGTCATTATTTGAGTAAAGATATGATAATAAATGAGAGCAAAAGATACTATTTAGTGTGTGTAATAGACGATGCAAGCCGTATAGCATGGGCAGAAGTTTTAGAAAATATTCAGAGTCTGAATGTAATGTTTGCAGTGCTCAGATGTTTTAATTATATAAAGCAAAGTTACAGTATTCAGTTCAAAGAAGTAATGACAGACAATGGACCAGAGTTTGCATCAAGAAGTAATTTGGATGGACATCCATTTGAAAGAATGTTAGTTGAAATTGGCTTAAAGCATTTATATACAAGGCCATATAGACCACAAACAAATGGCAAAGTAGAGCGCTTTTGGCGGACTTTAAATGATGATTTGATTGAGGGAACAACGTTTGAGACCGTTCAAGAATTTAAGGATGAATTGTTTAGATATTTAATTTATTACAATGAACACAGGCCGCATCAAGCTCTTGGAGGTATTACTCCTTTGAGCTTTTTGCAAAATTTGTCAATGAATTAGTTGACCTTTACACGGTTGTGGATCAAGTCATAGGATGACAGAAAAATGGTAGATCTTACCTATTTTAGCTATACAAGAATTTAATAATTAAAATTACGATTATAGACCACAGTAAAAAATAGATTTTTCCATTTGGTCTATTTTTTACTTGAATGTTTTCTAGTTTATGATCAGCTATCAGGTTTAATTTTTCTACAAGACTAAATAATCCCTGAATTGTTTTTATAGGATAAGAGCTTTTTATTTTTTCCTTATATCCTATTTTATTTTCATGTTGATTTTTCATCCAAGTTTCAACTATTTTCCACATATTGATTTCTGGATAAATTTTTCTGCATGTTCCCTCTAGTAAAATCATAGTTTTCTGTAGCAATAACAATTGTGTTTGAACTTGCATGTCAAAATCACCAGTGATTTTTAATAATTGAGCAAGTAAACTCGCAAACGAAATTTTCTGTATAGGATGCCCGATAATAGGTTCACCTATTGCTCTACAGGCTGTTACAAAATTTTTGTATTGTGGTGAAACGTAGCCAGCTTTAAAGTGCATTTTTGCAACATGGTCATAATCACGATTTAAAAAGCCTCTCAGTATCTCTATAACATAATAACATGTTTCACGATCTATTCGGCCCATAATTCCGCAATCTAAAGCAATAATATTGTTATTACTATCGATCATTAAGTTTCCTGGATGCATATCAGCGTGAAAAAAACAATCTCTGTATACTTGATTACAGAACGACTCTATAAGATTGGTAGCTATTTGCTTATGATTATTGAGTTTTTCAACTTCATATATTGGGGTTGCTTCCATCCACTCTAGTGTTAAAACCTTTTTCGAAGTTCTGTTCCAATCTACTGCGGGTACGTAAAAGCTTCTATCATTTTTTGTATTTTCCTTCAGCTCCGAAGAGTGAGCAGCTTCAAAACGTAGATCTAACTCCAATCGGCAAATTTCAGCAAAAGTTTTGACTAATTCAACCGGCTTTAACCTTTTTGATTGCTTTTCTGCAATTTCTGCAAGCCAAAAGAGCATTTTTATGTCCCTTGAGAATATTTTCTCAATATTTGGTCTTAAAATTTTTACAGCTACTTCTTTCCCTTCAATTGTAATTGCTTTGTGAACCTGGGAAATCGATGCTGCTGCAATCGGTTCTTTAGAAAAACTTGAAAAAATGTCACTTAATTTACAATTAAACTCGCTTTCTATAGTTTTAACAGCTACCTTGTATGAAAATGATGGCAACCTATCACATATTAATAATAAGTTATTTGTTATATCCTCGTTTAAAATATCAGAACGTGATGAAATAGACTGCCCAAATTTAATAAACACGGGGCCTAATTTTTCAAGAGCACGCTTTAGTTTCTTGCCTTGTATTTTATTTATTGATTTCTTTGATGGTGGAAGTAAGTAAGGCAATATGTTGTAACGTATCAACACTGCAGTTATATGCAAAAGGCGCAAAATATTTTGAATCATTTTGCTCTGTAACTACTAAATATGTCGTTGAGTGTTTTGTTCTTCATAATCTCACCAGGCTTACCTTGGCAATAGATAGTATTATTTATACAAATTATGTAATCCGAGCATGGGACAACGGAGTTAAGATCATGAGACGTCATAAGAATTGATACTAGTCGTTTTTTTGCTATTTTGTTTATAATATCATAAAATTTAGCCCGCGCATTAATATCCATTGCACTGACTGGTTCATCCAAAATAATCAAGTTAGGTTCTGTAATTAAGCAACGTGCAAGTAGTAATAATTGTGTTTGCCCTGCAGAAATTTCTAACACTTGATTTTTCAAAATGTTACCAATACCAACTAGTTCTATTGCCTCTGAGATAATGGATTGATTTTTCTTTAGTTTTTTTGAGAAGCTGTTTAAAAGGAAATATTCAACTGTTATTGGCATCAAATTACTGATACTAAAATTTTGTGGCATGTAGCTAATTTTTGTATTCTCAGCCAGCACAATATTTCCAGTATAATTTTTATTTATGCCAGCAACCGCTTTCACTAAGGAGGTTTTACCTCCGCCGTTTGGACCAAGTATTGTAACTACGTCCCCT
The DNA here is from genome assembly GCF_001931755.2 of Wolbachia endosymbiont of Folsomia candida. Taxonomy (NCBI): domain Bacteria; kingdom Pseudomonadati; phylum Pseudomonadota; class Alphaproteobacteria; order Rickettsiales; family Anaplasmataceae; genus Wolbachia; species Wolbachia endosymbiont of Folsomia candida. Next base: position 228,022 of record NZ_CP015510.2, on the reverse strand, counting down.
CTTTTTATTGATATATTAATATCATCAAGGACTGTTTTGTTATCATATGCAAGAGCAAGATTCTCTATTTCTAGGATATTATCATTGACATTATTTAATTTTTTGACAAAATTTAATTTTTTCTCAACGTTTTCATGAGACATTTATTAACTTTCTCTCTATTACTTCTGTTTACACTATACTATAATACTGCTTTTTCATCCAATTTAAAAGTTGTAGCTACAATCAAACCTATCCACTCACTTGTGGCTTCTGTGACAGAAGGGATTTTAGAACCCGAATTGCTTGGCTATGCAACGTCTGCACACAATTATATATTAAAGCCATCGGATGCTAGTAATTTAGAATCAAGTGATGTTATATTTTACGTTGACGATAATTTAGAGACGTTCATTAAAACTTTTGCTAAAAATAATAAGGAATTAGTGCAATTTTCAGATGCAGTGAACCTACTTCCTGTCAGGCCACATTCATTTTCTAGAAAAATGACGAACATTCAAGATGAAAAAGACTTACACATTTGGCTGAGTCCTGAAAATGCAAAGAGCATGATACTTTCTATAAATGCAACATTGTCTAATTTAGATAAAGAAAACTCCTACAGGTACAGTCAAAATGCGATGAAAGCGATAAAAAAAATAGATGAAGTAGTAGAAAAAATTAGGAAAGAATTAAATGATTTTAAAAATCAAAAATACATAGTAACTCACGATGCTTACCAATATTTTGAGAAATATTTCGGTTTAAACAGCCCAAGCGCTATTCTTTCTTTGGAAGAGGATTCATATATAGGTATGAAAAGCTTAATGAAGTTAAAAAAAATAATGAGAAAAGAGAACGTTAAATGCATATTTTCTCACTCATGGGAAGACAATGTAAAACCTAAAGTTCTCTCTAATGATGCAAAAATGGTAGTTCTAGATCCAATTGGGTCAGATATAGAACCTGGAAAAAATGCATACTTAGCTATACTCGATGATATCGCACAAAATTTTAAGTCTTGTTTTGCTACAGAATAACGCACTTATTATGTTTTTTCACTCTTACATTGCTAAGATAGCTATTTACAGTCTTATCCTCTTCCACAGATAGTTGAGGATCTGATGAATTTTGTGCTCCTTTTACACTTGCCAATTCATCTCGATGTGGAAGTATTTCTTTCAATAGTGCATTATCTGCATATTTAAATATTTCCTGAAATATATACTCATCAAACTTCTCCCTTACAACAGCTATAGTGGAAGAAAGACGTTTTATACTGTAATAGTTTTTTGCTGAATTTAGAACACAGTTTCTCTCCATTCCTTCTTTATATTGCTCTTCTATTTTACTAGCATATCCAAGAAATTTCTCTTTATAATCACTAGTATTCAATATTGCTACAATATCTTCATTACTCATGTATAATGCTAACTGATTCGAATCATTTGCAGCAAAAAAATCATAAAGTGATACCTTTTTCTTGCTCATGTTACCAAGAGTATATTCTTTCATTTTGTTAATTTCAGTTATGCATTTATCCCAATAAGTTGAGTATTTTTCCGTTAGATAATCAGGTTTATCTGCTTTGTGATTATGTACTAATGTGTATTTGATAAGTAACGCTGCCACTTCCTTATGCCCTGCAACAATGGCATGAAGAAGTGATATCCAACCATAATTATTTACAGCATTAACATCAGAGTTCTTACTTAGAAGCGCTTCAACAACTTTCAAGTGGCCTTCTTTAGAGGCAATATGAAGTGGTGTTCTTCTATAATCGTCTACAGCATTAGGATTAGCTCCTATTGCTAGCAGCAGCTTTACAATTGCGTCATATCCACGATGAGAAGCATCATGAAGTGGCGTGTTGCCATAATGATCTTTGCTTTCAATATTTGCACCATGTTTTAAAAGTAACTCAGCAACTTCTTTGCTACCACAGAAAGCAGCTTCATGAAGCGGCGTGTTTTGAAACTGATCAACACTTGTGGCATTAACATCAGCACCTTCCTCCATCAAAAATCTGGCAATTTCTACGCAATTCCACCTAGCAGCAACATGAAGTAAAGTTATGTTTTTTGTGTATTCGCTATACCAAGGCATTACTGACCTTAATACATTATTACTGATCCTAGCATGAATAATATCAGGATCTTTTTTTAAGATAGATCTGAATTGTTCAACTTTTTCTGTAAGTTGATCGTTTATAATAATATCTATAAGCTCTTGAAAATATTTTATCATAATGTTCCTCGCCATTTGATTAATCTATCAAAATTATATGTGATGATCGATTAATTTTCCATAATCTTTAATATCATATTTCTATTTAATAGATTGTGAAAATATATTTTTGAGTAGACTTAAGTAGTTACACTATTTGGATTATGCGTTGATTGCATTGCAAAAGTGGTGGTTCTAGATCCAATTGGATCGGATATAGAACCTGGAAAAATGCACATTTGGCTATACTTGATGATATCGCACAAAACTTTAGGTCTTGTTTTGTTGAGTAACACTCTCACCACACTCTGTCACTCTTATATCACTAAAACGGCTATTTACAGTATTATCGTCTTCCACAGGTTGCGCAGGAGCTGCTAAATTTCGCGTTCCTCCTACACTTGTCAATTCATCACGATGTGAAAGTATTGCTTTCAATAGTGCATTATCTGCATGTTTAAATATTGCATCAAATATATACCAGTTAAACTTCTCCTGCACAACAGGTATGGTAGAATCATGTCCTGCGTTACTGAAATAGTTTCTTGCCGGATTTAGAGCACATTTTCTCCACATTCCTCTTTGAAATTGACGTTCTATTCTACTAGCAAATATAGGAAATTCCTCTTTATAATCACTTGTGCTTAATACTTCTACAACATCTTTGTTGTTCATGTGTGATGCCAATTTATTTTCATTTCCTATTAGGATATCAAAGAGCGAAATTGTGCTATTGCCAAACTTATGCTTTTGCATTTTTTTACATTCCATTCCTTTTTGGACTTGACGTTCTATTCTACTAGCACATATAGGAAATTTCTTTTTATAATCACTTGTGCTTAATACTTCTACAACATCTTTGTTGTTCATATGTGATGCCAATTTATTTTCATCTGCTACTAGGATATCGAAGAGCGAAATGCCAACCTTGTGCTTCTGCATTTCTTTAATCTCGTCATGGCATTTGGTCCAATGATGTAACAGTATTGGATTGAGAAAATCAGGTTTCGTTTCATTAAAATTTTGTATCAACATATGCTCAATGATAAGTTGAGCATCTTCTGTTTTACCAATTTGGACAGCAATGAGTAGAGGTGTCTTGCAATCTTGATCTGCAATATTAACATTAATATCTTTACAACCTAAAAGCACTTTCACAGCTTCTAAATTGCTACCAAGCTGAACAACATAACGAAGCGCTGTCCAACCATCTTTATCTACAGCATTAATGTCAGCACCATTTGCATCAAGCTCTTTAATGACTTCTATGTAACCTCTATTAGCAGCAATAATAAGAGGAGTATGACCAGATTTTGTTCGAGAATTAACATCAGGATTATGTTTAAGAAGCTCTTTAACAACTTCCAAGAGACCTTCTTCGGAGGCAGTAAAAAGTGGTGTCCAGCCACGATTGTTTGCAGCATTAACATCAATTCCTTCTATAGCTAAAAGCGCTTTAACAACTTCTAAATAACCTTCTTGAGAGGCAATATAAAGTGGTGTCTCACCATATTCATTTTTTGCATTAACAAGATCAGGATTTTCACACAAAATAGCTTGTATTAGCTCAACTTTTCTTTCCTCTGTAAGTGCGTTGCTTTGAATAATATCTATAAGTTCTTTTGTCATAATATGTCTAATTATTTAACTAATATATTAGTATTATATATACTAATAGTTTAATTTGCAATGAATTTTAATATCGCGTTTAAATTTAATAGATTGTGAAAGTATATTTTTTAGTAGATTTAAGTAGTTACGCTATTTGGATTACGTGTTGATTGTATTGCAAAAATCATTTGAGAATTATTTCCAACTTAAACGAATGCAGCATTTTCAGGGTAGAGGATATGGTATACTAATATCGCATACTAATTTCTCTTTTTATTTTATATGAATTAATTAAATGAAGTGAATAGAGTAGCCACACTATTAAAAAAAATGTGGTACAAAACATAAACATAACGATTAGTGGAAGCAATAACGAACCTTCAATAGCAATGCCACCTTTTCTCATAATACTTGCTGGTTGATGTAGGGTAGACCATAAATTCACTGAAAATTTTACTATGGGAATGTTTATAGCGCTAAAAATGGCAAACACTGCTGCTGATTTTTCTGCCCTTGATTCATTATCAAAAGCACTCCATAATGAAAGATATCCAACATACAGAAAGAATAAAACTAACATTGATGTGAGCCTTGCATCCCATACCCACCAAGTGCCCCATGTTCCTTTTCCCCATATACTCCCCGTGATTAAGCATATTGCTGCAAAAATTGTTCCTGAAGGGGCAGCAGCGCGAGCTAAAACGCTAGCAATACTGTTATTCCACACTAGTGAAATGAAGCTTAGTGATGCGATTAGTCCATATATTCCAAGAGAAAGCCATGCAGAAGGTACGTGGAGGTACATGATTCGTACAATTTCTCCTTGTTTGTAATCTTCAGGAGAAAAGAATAAGGCTAAAAATATTCCAAGTAAAAAACATAAAAAACAAATAGCACCAAGCCAAGGCAATGCTTTTTTAGCAAAAGAAGTGAAACTTGTAGGCCTTAATAAAAACATTTTGTTTCAAGATAGCTGTACTCAGAATTTATCAGTTAGTTTAAGTTTTATCAACTAATATAGACTACATCAAGCCATGAATTGCCTTATTAAAGTACAATTAGCTGTCATCTTTTTTTGATTTATTGTCAATATCTTCATCCTCATCGTCGAATCCATCATCACTTTCTTCTTCTTCAAGCCAATCATCGTCACTTTCTTCGCCTTCAAATCTGTTATCAGCATCTTCGTCATCGTCATCATCGAATGTATCATCGTCGCTTTCTTCATCTTCAAATTTATTATCAATATCTTCATCATCGTCGAATCCATCATCATTTTCTTCTTCTTCAAAGCCATCATCGTTGCTTTCTGCGTCTTCAAATCTGTCATCAATATCTTCTTCATCGTCATCATCATGTTCTTCTTCTTCATCTTCTAATTCATCATCAATATCCTCATCTTCTTCATCTTCAAAAACTTCTTCTTCTGGTTCATCATATGCTGCATCTTCTCGGGTTTCAGCTTCAGCAGGATAATCAGGAGAGGTAGGTCCTTCAATAGCTTTATTGTCCTCATTATCAACCTTATCTGTACTAGCAGCCGCAGCAAGAGCATTATTAGGATCATATGGCTCTTGTGTAGGCACAAAGGTTTGTTTCATTAGCCTTCTTGTGAAGGTGCTGTCGTTATAGTACAAAATTTTCTTTGATTTAATTGGAAAAGTCGATTCTATTAAAATTATCTGATCATCACGCGGCAACATGATAATTTCCTGAGGTAATAGCAATGCTCTTTGTACCTCAGAAATATGTAATGACCTTGACGCGGGATTCAAATCCAAAAATTTAGGTTTATTGAGTGACTCTTGTGTTACGGTTTTGTTTCCTATTAATTGCGATATTAAGTTTGCAGTTTCAATGTTATTTGCTGCAAAAGTTATTCTATATGTTGAGTTTGATAAAAAGGAGTTCATTCCTGCTTCTTCATATATTCCTTTAAGCTGCTCAGTATCTTGAACAATTATGAATAATCTCACTCTATAACCACGAAAATACGCAATACCTGTCTGAAATTGTTCCATTTTTCCAAGTGTAGGAAACTCATCCATCAAAAAGAGCACACCGTATGGCTCGTCACTTTCTGGTATTTTTCTACATAAAAATTCAGTTGCTTGTTGGTAAAAAACCTGCATTAAAGGTCTGAGCCTGGTCAAGTTATCAGGAGTTAAGCCAACATAAACTGTGATTTTTTTCTTTTTAAAATTTAATATATTAAAGTCGCTTGTTGCAGTTGCAGTGTCAATCAATGGGTTTGCCCACAATTCAAGTGATGAGTTCATAGTTGATACAACACCTGATCTTTCTTTATCAGCTTTTTGCAAAAAAGCTGCGATGTTCATATACGATACAGGGTGTATTATTTTGCCCATTGTGTCCAAGACAACAGCAAGATTGTAAACCACATCATCACTACGCATTGTGCGCACTACTTCACCAAAAGATTTAATTTTGTCTGGTGCAGCAACTAAATATAACACTACTCCAACAAATAAGCTTCTCGCTTCATTTTGCCAAAAGTCTTGCTCAGGCATGATTAGGTTGGCTATTTTTTGCACATCATCAACCATTTGTCCAGGTTTTGCACTAATCCAGTCCAATGGATTATAGCAATGGCTTATTCCATCTGGCTGTGCTGGATTCCACACAAATACGTCCTGCTTTTGCTGCTTTCGCCAGCCACTTGTTAACTCGTAGTTTTCTAATTTTATATCGTGCACAATGACTGAATCATTCCAAAATAACAAATTAGGAATTACAAAACCGACACCTTTACCAGAACCTGTAGGTGCAAATAGTAAGGCATGCTGAAATCCATCTGCAATAAAGTAGCCCCTTTTATCTTTACCAAGCATCAAACCCCTTTTGCTTCTAAGTCCTGCCTTTCGTATATCTTTTTCTGACGCCCACTGTGAATCCCCATGAAGTGATTCTTTCTTCTGAAATGGCCTCCATTCAACTACCCTGTCTTTTAAATTCCATAGAATAATTATTAAAATAGAGATAGGAATAGCAGAGGATGTAATTAATTTGATTTTGAGTTCAAGAATATACAGCTCCGGATGGTGCCAACAATGCTGTATATACTCAAAAATTGTTGGCCAAAGAGCCTGAGGAAAAGGCGTTAAACTAGGGTTGATTGCCTTAAAATCCACAGCATCTGGACCATCGACCATTAGAAAAAACAATATACCTGATAAAAAGAAGCAAAACTCCAGTACGGTAAAAGCTACAACACCCCCTATTAGAATATTGCGTAAATGATTTCCGTGACTCATAAATTACTTTTTCTTACCATGTATAAATTTAAGCATTTTCGTTCAAAGATCTAGTAAATAATATTTCAGAAATATTTCTTTTCCCTCCGCTGCTTCTTTTTAGCTGAATAACAATATCAATCACATTTCTAATATATGGTATGATTTGATCTGGAGGAATGCCAAGATTTGCCTGCATAACCATCAATTTTATTTGTTCAAGAGCCATTGCTGGACTATCTGCATGAAGAGTTGATATTGACCCAGGATGACCTGTATTTATTGCCCTAAGAAAACTAAACGCTTCCGCTCCACGAAGTTCTCCAACTATTATTCTATCTGGTCTTAAACGGAGGCACGCTTCTATTAAGTCTTGAGTTGTTACTTTTGCTCTGCCTTGACCTCCTTTGGAAGCAATCAAGTGAACTTTATTAGGATGGTCACTTAAAACAATTTCTCTTGCATCTTCAACAGTGATAATTCTTTCATCATGTGGAATAACGCGTAAAGTAGCATTAGTAAAAGTGGTTTTACCAGTTGAAGTTCCACCACTAATTATGATATTTTTCTTATTTATTACAGCGCATTCTAAGAACTCTTTTATTTTCTTTTGTTTGAGTAGTGAGTTCAGATGATGATCCACAGGATCATCAGTAACTTCTGTAACAGTTTGAGAAAAAGCCCCCATTTTTTCATAATCGTCAAGAGCCAATTGCATGCCAGATGGCTTACGAATTGACATTACTACTTTATCAGGCTCACATGCTGGCGGAAATACTATTTGTATACGATAACCATTTGGTAATGTAGCTGAAAGTAGAGGTGCTTCTTCACTCAGTTTTTGTTCTGTTGCTTGTGCAATCAATCTGCTTAGAGATTTTAAATGATCAAGATCAAATGCCTCTAAGTGTTCGCATCTTGTCTCTCCACGATTTTCAATCCATACTTCCTTTGGCTTGTTTATTGATATCTCATTTACGCCTTCTTCTTGAAATATGCCTTGTAATGGCTCTAAATACGTATCAAGTGCAGCATAATTCATTTTATCGATGTAATATTGCTTGTGGAGGGAATACTATATCTTGGTTAACAAACACTTTGAGTGAAGTACCTTGATGAACATAAATTGTTGGCTTTTTATCTATACTCCTATCAACTATATCTCGCATATCTTTAGAAAAATCATTAATCGATTTTTCAATTGCAGTATCATAAACAGATTTGCTTTTTCTCTGAATTTGTTTTAATAACGCATTTATATCATCCAGATCTATACCAACCTGATCGTCTCTGATGCCCAGTAAGCTTGCTATTTCTTTCTTCATTATGCTCAATAAATCCTGCTGCGTTTTAGCATTGTTAATTTTTTCAATCGCTTTGGCATCTAGTTTCCACTTTTCTTTTGTCGCATCTTGAACTTTCTCTTTTATCTCTCGATCTGTATCTTTATCTAGACCCTTTATAATGGAATCTCTGAAAGAATAAACGTCTATTTCAGTTCCAACAATAGATCTTGCTGCATCCATAATAGTCAATGAATCAACAAGATTAGAAGCTTTTTGTCCTATAACGGCTGAGCCAATTGAAACGCCTGCAAGTAATATTGAAGAAAACAAGGAACTTGCTATTTTATTGTCAACTATTCCACCGATCCCTGCTCTACCGAGTTCATCTGTGCCAGGTGATGAAATAGCAATGTCTATTCCATGTGGAAGAATAACTCTATTCCAATTTATATTCACACGAGCTTTTGCAATATTGGAGTCAAATGTATAGCCACCTATTAATCTTGAGCCTTTAGGTATTAAAATCGTGTCACCGGTTTCCGCATAAACATCTCTACTGACTACTGCACGGAGCATTCCTTGCAGATCAGAGCTTATTGCAGTTTCAAGAATAACGTCAATAATTTTGCCTTGAGTAATCATGAAACCAAGCTTGCCTACTTTAGTAGCTTTGCTGGACTGTGCTGAAGTGTTAGACAAAGTAATGTCATCTATTTTACCCTCTTTGTCACCTCCGCCTGAAAGTGCTAGCATTTGCGCAGTACGTCTGTCTTTAGGATAACCACCACCTCCTATTGTAGGAAATGAAGTGGGAAAATTACTGTTGATATTACTAGAAGAAATGTTCCTTTGTGTAGGCAAAAGTGGTATATTTGACATTGGAGTTTCTTTTGGTTTCTCTTCTGCCTTTATTACTATTTCTTCTTTTTTCTTGACTGCTGGTATGATTGGTGGCGTTGGAAGAGGAGGTAAAGGTGGTAATGGATTAGTTATTATCCTTTCAGGAACTATTATATTATCTGGAACTTGTTCTAGATTTTCTTTCAATTCTTGAAAATTTTGCTTTATCTCTTCTTTTGTAATGATTTCAGGAGACTCTGTACTGGGTGGTCTCAAATAAAAATAATATACTCCCCCGATTAGAACCGCTAAGGCAACAATCATTAATGCTCTGTGACCTTGATTAGAGCCAACTGTTACTACTTTGCTCTCTATCTCAGATTCGTTTTCTGAATTGTTACGTTCATCTTTATTCATATTGCATGTACCACAGCTAAAGTGACTTATTTATAATTTCAACTTCGTCATCTTCATAACGCATAAACAATTTCTTATGCACTCCTTTTATTATGATATAATCATCAAATAATAACCTCTTATAAGGCAACCTAGTTTTATCCTTTTCTTCGACAAAAATCTGAGGTATTTTATTATTATCTTTAAATTTAAAATAGGTTAGATAACCATCATCAAACAGCTCAACCGGTATGATATCTTCATTACTACCCTCATCAAGATACGTATAGTTATACTTCGTATCATTTTCTTGTATCACCATTTCTGGCTCTTTCACTATATGTTGCATTTGAGTAGGTGGAGATATTTCACCTAAATCAACGTCAAATTCATTTGCATCTTGAGGATAGTAAAAACGTACTATGTAAGATATATCCTTTTCAGCGGAATAATCATGACTTACTTTTTCGGCATCAGTTTCTGGATGTTTATCGTAGTTAGGCCTTGAGATTAAATCAAAAATATAGTTCCTTTTTTTAGTTGTTGTAATAATCATGTTAGTGCGGCTGCTCACTTCAAATGGCATTATAAGCAACTTATTTTCATAAGGATTAATTTTCCAACTTGATGCGTCACCAACAGCGATGTTTTTGACTTTTTCTCCTTCTGCGAATTCGATATAAGAATAATAGCCTTGACTAAAAACCACTGTAAATACTTCATTGGGGTTGTACACAAGAGTTTTTATTCTGCTATCTACAGAAATAGGCTTACTGTAGTTAATAGATGCGTTTAAATTACAGCTTATTAGTAAAGCTAAAACTAACAATATTCTATACATATTCATCATCTACCCTATAAGAAATAACTTGAAACCCTAACGGGTTAATATATCTTTGCTGATCATCCATTTCAAGTGATGCATACCTATATGACATAATAACTATTTTATTTTTTCTTGTAGAACTGCCATCCTTTCTTGTGAATTCTATAGTAAATCTCACTTGAAGAGCATCATTACCCAATTTTTGAATTGAGCGAACTTTAAATTCATTTTTGACAAAGTCTGAATATAAATTAAAAAGATCATCCAAATTTTGTGACCTTATATAATTTCTAAACTCATTATATACGCCTGATGAGGAAAATAACCTCACCTTTGTATAGTAGTTATAATTGTAATGATATGGGTCAAAAACCTCTCTTGCTTTTATATATTCTGTAATAAAATAATTATTTAATACTTCATTTGCGGAATATTGTTTCACTGTAACAGGATCAACCAATTGCACTATTCCTGACTTCTTTTCAATTTCTATAACAAATGGCTCAATAGTGCTATTAGTGCTAATTTTAAATATAGCTAATATGCTGATAGAAATTGCTGCTAATAATATTAATGCAAATAAAAGTAAAACATTCCTTTGAGCAGCAACTGTGCTATAGCGGCTCGAATTCCAATTTATGTCCCTATCTAATGATTCGGTACTGTCTTTTCGCTTGAAAAATTTTAGCATTCTAAAAATCTTAACCTATATTAACAAACATAGCAAATTAACAAAATAGTTACAACAAAAAAGCTAAGAAACCCTTAATCTATGCCCCAATTTATCAGACTTCGTCTCCATATATGAATTATTATATTGATTACGCTCCACAATAAGAGGTATACATTTTGTAATTTCTATACCGCTATTTTCCAACTCTGACAACTTTCTGGTATTATTTGTGAGTAATTGAATTTTTTTTATATTGAGTTTCTTAAGCATTTCTGCTGCAACAACAAAACTTCTTTCATCATCTTCAAAACCCAATATTCTATTTGCATCCACAGTATCAAGGTTATGTTCCCTCTGCATATTATACGCCCTTAACTTATTAGTTAGACCAATACCCCTTCCATCCTGCATTAGGTATAATATAATGCCGTTTCCATGATCAGATATCATGTGAATAGCTTGGTGTAACTGACTTCTACAATCACATGATAAGCTGTCTAACAAATCACCTGTGTAGCACGAAGAGTGAATTCTGACTAATGGTTCATTATCTTTATTCGGATTGCCAATAATGATTGCATAATGCTCTTTTTCGCCACTCTCAGTTCTGTAAGCTATGATATTTACTTTTTGAGTTTGTTTTAAAAATAATGACGTTTTGCAGACTTCATATATATTCTGGTTCCGCTCAAAATTATTTATGAGTAATGTGTGCAGCATAATAATATCATTTTCATCACACCAATTTCGCATTTCGTGTTTATTTTTAAAACGCATATCAGCAACTAATGCGTATGGAAGTAATTCTGAGAGTTTAAGCAAAGAAATAGCATAATTATCGATTGATTTTGAGCATTGTAACTCTTTTATGTGATTTTCTTGCGTACAGTTTATTAAATTTTGCAGTTCAACAAAATTATTTATTAATAAGCGCTTGCCACTATGTTCTTCATTTTGGGATATGTATTTTACCTTACTTGAAGTTAAAGTAATATATACACTATCTGATATAAATTTATACTGGTCGAACAAATTCTGTTCTAAAGTTTCAGCAGAAGCTACTAATAGGTAATTATCTTCATCATCATGTAATATAATTGGCAGGCCGCGCCTAGTTTCACTAATAGCTCTTTCTACTTTATTTCTATCTTGGTTTTTTATAAACATTTTACCCACATTAAATGGCAATAAGAAAATTGGTGCGGTCGAGAAGACTTGAACTTCCAAGGCCTTATGAGCCACAGCGACCTCAACGCTGCGTGTCTACCAATTCCACCACGGCCGCACTTTCGTTATATGCTGGTTATTATATAACTATTTCAAATTACTTAATCATTCTAGAATTTCCTGCTTAAAATGTCAACCTGATACTAGAATAATTAGAAAATTACCATTATAATATGGTTATGAATTTTGTGATTGTAAATTTTAACTATTTAAGATAATTTTACTATTATTTTTTAACTTGGGTTTTTATACGAATGAATATAGTTAATGTTTTTATTTTTTTGGCCTTATCTCTTATACCAAGCTTCCATTCTGCTCATTCAGAAGTATTATACACGTGGTCTCAAGTTATTCCGGAAAATAAGTTAAGCGTACGCGCGATCATAGATGATGAAACATGCCCTATTGCTCATGTTGATGGCGAAGAGATAGAAATGCTGGATCGTACCTCAGTCAATAATCGAAACAATATTGAAAAAGTTTGTGAACTTTTAATACAAACAGATGCCAAAGACGTTAGTATTGACAATGTACAAGTTCCTACATTACCAAAAAAGATCAATAAAATTGCTTTTATCGGTGATACAGGCTGTAGAATAAATATGCTATTTCAGCAAGAATGTAATTCAGTAGATAGTTGGCCACTAAAAAAAAATTTGAATTCAATTGCCATTCACAAACCAGATTTAATTATCCATGTTGGCGATTATCACTATAGAAAGACAAAGTGTAGGAATACAAAAAAGTGCGGTGATATCTACGGGTATAACAAGGAAGCTTGGTATACTGATTGGTTTGAGCCAGCAAAGGATATATCTCTACAGTCTCCATTCCTTTTTGTCCGAGGAAATCATGAAAATTGTGATAGGGCCTATGAGGGGTGGTTTAGATATTTAGACCCATACCCATTTTCCTCTAAAAAATGTGAAAACTTCGTTTCTAGTTGGTCTTTAGATGCTGGACCAATGAGATTTTTTATATTTGACTCCTCGTCCGGTGAAGATATTTTCACAACTCAAAATGAAATTGATGCCTTTGAGAAACAATTTGATAAGCTAACGCAATATGGTCCTAATGAACCTATATGGTTTTTAACTCACAGACCTTTGTGGAGATCTCCGAAAAAGAAAATTTTAACATTTGAAAGCCATGGAAACCTTGCACAAATTGAAGCTTTTGGGGACAAATTTCCAAGTAACGTTTCTGCTGTAGTTTCTGGCCACATTCATATAGCTCAGATTTTATTAATGAATAATGTTCCAGACCAGATTATAATTGGAAATGGTGGTGCATTATTGCATGCTCAAGATCAAGAACCTATTTATAAAAACGTAGAATTTGACTACTCAAATGGTAAAAGCTACTTAGCACACGAGGTAAGAAATTTTTTCGGTTTTGGTTTTGCAGTGCTAAATTTAGATGATCATGAATTTACTTTCTATAATCAAGATAACGAGGAAGTATACTCTACGAAGTTAACAGAAGATTTTAAAATCAAAACAGAATTTGCTAAAAAAGAATCTTAGATATGCAGTTTCAGAGTGATATAGCTAACACAGGTCAGGTTTACTGATTAATAATGGCTTTGTTGCATAGCAATTAGAAAATGTAATAGTTAACGACTGATTTTATTGTAAAATGGTTATAATTAAGCACAAAAATAGCCATGTCACAAAGAATGAGAGTCACTAACCATAATGAGTATAATAGATTTCTTGAAAAAGGGGAGATTTTTTTGACTACATAAATAATGCTATTCCAAATTGGTATGAAATTGGGCAGAAAGTACAAGGTGGTAATAAAATTTATAGTGATAAAACGATAATTGTGGTGCACGTAGTGCGCTATATTTTTAATCTCGCTCTCAGACAGACAGTAGGTTTTATAAAAGGATATCTAAAAAACATAGGTAAAAACCTACAAATCATCAGTTTTTCGCAAGCTTCCAGGAGATTATCTCAATTAAATCTTAAAATTATAGATAATAGAAAGGATAAAAATAGTATAGATGATATTGAAATTGCCATAGATAGCACAAGCATCAATATTTATGACAACGGCTGTTGTCATGAACGCCGCAAGAATAAGGATAAAACAAGAAAATATAGCGGGTATGATCAGGTTCGTAAGTTGCATGCTATAATTGATATAAATAGTAAAAAAGTAGTAGCTGCAAGATATAGTAGCGGTACATATTCTGATCATAGCGGAGCTTGTGATTTATTAAAAAGCACCAATAATAACTTTAAAACATTATATGCAGATAGGGCATATGATAGACGGAAGCTTTATAAATTGTGCAAAGAAATAGGTATCAAACCCATTATTCCACCATATGTTAATGCTTACTTTTACCCATAACTTTGAGAAGTTATTATGTGAAGCATAACCATGCTCTCTCTAAGATTTTCATAGCCTCGCCATAGAGTCATACTTCCTGGTAAATTATCACCTTTTCTATTCATAAACCCACCTAATTTTCCTAACCAAATAATAGCTTGTTTTATGTTTGGAGGTTCTTCGGGCAATGTGGCCACTTGATGCTCACGTATGTAAAGAGCTTTCCACTCTTCATTGCTTAGAACCTTAGTGCAAGCCTCCATAGGATGCGATAAAGCCACTTTTGTTAAATATAAAATTTTAAATGTAATAATGCTCTTTATAGCAATTAATTTCTGTAGCCTTTCCTTTGTAGTTAAACGAGAGCTTTCTATTTTACATCCTGATTTTAAAATTCTAAAGTATTCTTCAATTTTCCATCGTAGCTTATACCAATTTATCCTTTCTATGGCATCTAAAGTGCTATTAACTGGTACATTAGTTAACAAAGTCCAATCGATAGCTTCAACTCCTTTAGGAGGATCCATTTCCTTTGCGCTTACCACATATACAGCGACTTTATCACTTATTTTATGTGCTGTATCTTTTGACCCATAAATGTAAGGCGCTCTGATAGGTATATAGCCTTTCATATATTTTACTTCAATATTTGCTTTTCTTGACTTCTGGTGCCCGTTTTTAGCAACTTCCAAGACGATTTTCTCTTTTACCGGAAGTTGAGCTATGCGTGTTTGCAAATCTGTTTTTCCCTCTTCAGTACAGATAAATTTTCTATTAGCTCGGTTACGGATTACATAAAAACTACCCAATGATTCAGCTATCCATAAAAATTTGAAGATATCTGCTTCCCTATCACCAAGAGTGACAAGTTGTACATCTTTGGAAACGTTATTTATGGTTTCTTTTAGTGCTGCTATCCACTTATAACTTTCTTTCTCCTCTATAGAAGTACGGTATTTCCTATTTGCTTTTTCTTTTGCTGTTTCTTCTTTTCTAGCGGGACGCGCCCAGCACTGTTGAGAAGATAAACCTAAAGGTAATCCTTCTTTACTGACCATTAAGGCACTATGCAGCAGCAAACCCTTTTTATGCTTTGTATAAGCTTTAGAAATACTGCCTAGCCCTTTGGTATTTATATGAGAGTCAAAATCCAAATAACTAGTATCTTGGATTGAAAATATAAGCTTATTTCCTTTTATCCTTTCCGCTGTTTCTTTATGATGAGAAGAATAAATTTTCTCGGCCTCAAGCTTTTCATTACTAAACAACCTGTACGCGCCCTTAGCTTCTTTCCATCCACCACAACTTTGATTAATTGATCCAGATGCCTTACGCTCTATAAGATAACTTGTTGTAATAAGCCTCTTATTAAGCCTTATATCTCCCAGATTAACATGTCTCAACTCTCTTTCTAGCCATTTGTCCCCTAAGCTATCAGTATATTGCGTATTTGTATTTACTCCGTACATTTTTAAACCCTTTATCAAATATATGAATTTGCTATTTTACTAGCTTTTTTATATTTGTGGGTAAAAGTAAGTATGTTAATGCAGTAGAATGTTCAAAATTCGACTATATGTGTGATCGAAATGAAGCAATTAAATTAATAAAAATGCATAAAAATCACGCAGAAGGTGTAGAGGTGTGGAAAAAAGATGTAAATTATGGAAAAAGGGCTCACATAGAGGGTTTTTTTTGGAGATTTAAGCGTATATTTGGATTTCATTTAAAGAACAAATCGGAAGAAAATCGCAGAAACGAAGTAATAATAAAATGCAATTTACTCAATGAATTTATTAATATTGGCATCGCTAAATTTCAGTTGATTGCATGATCTAATTTCTTGGGAAAGGAAATGAGAAAGTAGCTATGCAACAAAGCCATTAATAATCGAAAAACCTCGTCATCCTGCTGCTTGTCAGCGGGATCTATGCTGAGATACCGCGAATAAATCCACAACTGTACGAACGTCTAATTTAGCGAGAAAGTAAACCAAAAACATCAACCTTTGGTGTCATTTCATTAGCACTCCTCCTGTCATCCGGCTTTGTTGCATAGCTCAAAAATACTACACGCCTTTGTCATTCTAGCGCGTGACGCTAGAATCTATTTATATATTTTCAATGCCAACAACGTATTATATGCAACCTTCGCTTGCTAGATCCCAGATACTGTCTTTGATGTCAAACAAATTATCCAACTAAATTACAATTAAATGGTTGATTGTTTTTAAGAATACCAAAAAGACATGCATTAATTTTCTCATTAACGCAAGGACTATGACTTTTGGGCATTTACCTTTACTTGCTAGACGCTGACAAAATTTTTGAAAATGATTATTATGGTTTTTGACTACTATAGCTGGCATATAAAGGGCTTTTCGGACGCGCTCAGATCCTATTTTACATATGCAACTTCTCTTACTTACAGACGATCCAGATTCATAATGTCCTGGATTTAGACCAGCAAAAGCTGTAAATTGCTTAGCATTGTCAAAATTATCAGCCGCTGGCATTTCTGCAATAACAGCAACAGCAGTAAGATGTCCTATACCTTTTATAGTCTTGAGGTTTTCTACCATATTTTTTAGATGTGGATAGTGATTTATATGCTCATTAATTTCTGTTTCGAGAACAATAATTTGCTCCTCTATTGCCAAAATTACCTTAGATATAGCTTCTTTGCAGCTGGAATGCATATTTTCATTTTCCAAGCGGTTCATCTGTTGCAATTTATCATTTTTTAGCGATTGCATACAACGGTAAAGATCTCTTAAATGCCTCATTTCAGGTGCAATTGGTTTCCAAAGAGCAGGTTTATTAGCGATACAAAATCTAGCTATCATAGCTGCATCTGATTTATCTGTTTTATTTCTGAGCAGCTCACTTTTGCCAAAAGCCTTGATTTGAGCCGGGTTTACTATACTAACATTATGCCCTAAATCGTGCATAAAAGTAGCCAAATCTTCCCCATACCAGCTAGTTGCCTCAAGACACAGATGAATAAGATTTGCTCCATGGCCATTGCACCAAACCACAAGCTTTGCAAAGCCATCCTGATTATTTTGAAAGACTTTGTGTCGTTTTTTATTGTCCATCAGCAAACAAACATCAAATTTCTTTTTTGAAATATCCACACCCAAAATAGCATTTACTTGCATAAAATTACCTCCAAGACTATAAATAAACTGAGAGTTTAGACTAACCTTGTAATACGGGATATAATTCCAAAGATACTGTTCAGTCTTTTAACTCTATGGGAGGGGAGCAAAATCTGGAATTCGGCCTTATTGGCGTTAGTGTCAAGTCGGCTTCACCCTCCCTGCGTGGTATTTTAGCTCTAATGCCTCACATCATAAAGATACAAGTGTCACGCACTGGGATTGTAAAGGTCAACTAATTCATTGACAAATTTTGCAAAAAGCCCAAAGGAGCGATACCTCCAAGAGCTTGATGCGGCCTGTGTTCATTGTAATAAATTAAATATCTAAACAATTCATCTTTAAATTCCTGAGCAGTCTCAAACGTTGTACCCTCAATCAAATCATCATTTAAAGTCCGCCAAAAGCGCTCTACTTTTCCATTTGTTTGTGGTCTATATGGCCTTGTATATAAATGCTTTAAGCCAATTTCAACTAACATTCTTTCAAATGGATGTCCATCCAAATTACTTCTTGATGCAAACTCTGGTCCATTGTCTGTCATTACTTCTTTGAACTGAATACTGTAACTTTGCTTTATATAATTAAAACATCTGAGCACTGCAAACATTACATTCAGACTCTGAATATTTTCTAAAACTTCTGCCCATGCTATACGGCTTGCATCGTCTATTACACACACTAAATAGTATCTTTTGCTCTCATTTATTATCATATCTTTACTCAAATAATGACAGTCTATATGTGCCAATTCTCCAGCTTTTTCCCTGATTATCTTTCTCTTCACCTCTTTTTCTTTTGTGCTCAACTTATTCATGCCGGCTCTCTTAATAATATTATATATACCAGATGGAGAAGGTGTTTTGTTGCCCAACTTTTTTGCTAGTATAGCACAAATTTCATATTTATTTATCCCTTTTTTCCGCTCCTCTATAACTGCTTTTTCTATTTCAATATCTGTTCTTCTACTTTCCCATCTTGGACCTCTTTTTCTTGGTAAAAACTCTTTTTCTAATCCGCTATTTCTATACCTATTATAATATTTACAGAATGTTTGTCTGTTGATTCCATTAGCGTGATAAAAATCGCCTACAAATCTATAAAATGGATGCTTTTTTGCCTTTGTTTGCTCATATTCTTTGATCAAAAATCTCCATTTACTTTGGTAATTTCTCTCTAAAGTTTTATCTTCTGTGTTTCTTCTCATACCTAACTCCCTCAAAAATGTTTCTTTTATCTTAACATTTTTGTCATCGAATTAGTTGACCTTTACACTAAAAGAAACCATAAATAACGTTTCCAAAGATGTACAACTTGTCACTCTTGGTGATAGGGAAGCAGATATCTTCAAATTTTTATGGATAGCTGAATCATTGGGTAGTTTTTATGTAATCCGTAACCGAGCTAATAGAAAATTTATCTGTACTGAAGAGGGAAAAACAGATTTGCAAACACGCATAGCTCAACTTCCGGTAAAAGAGAAAATCGTCTTGGAAGTTGCTAAAAACGGGCACCAGAAGTCAAGAAAAGCAAATATTGAAGTAAAATATATGAAAGGCTATATACCTATCAGAGCGCCTTACATTTATGGGTCAAAAGATACAGCACATAAAATAAGTGATAAAGTCGCTGTATATGTGGTAAGCGCAAAGGAAATGGATCCTCCTAAAGGAGTTGAAGCTATCGATTGGACTTTGTTAACTAATGTACCAGTTAATAGCACTTTAGATGCCATAGAAAGGATAAATTGGTATAAGCTACGATGGAAAATTGAAGAATACTTTAGAATTTTAAAATCAGGATGTAAAATAGAAAGCTCTCGTTTAACTACAAAGGAAAGGCTACAGAAATTAATTGCTATAAAGAGCATTATTACATTTAAAATTTTATATTTAACAAAAGTGGCTTTATCGCATCCTATGGAGGCTTGCACTAAGGTTCTAAGCAATGAAGAGTGGAAAGCTCTTTACATACGTGAGCATCAAGTGGCCACATTGCCCGAAGAACCTCCAAACATAAAACAAGCTATTATTTGGTTAGGAAAATTAGGTGGGTTTATGAATAGAAAAGGTGATAATTTACCAGGAAGTATGACTCTATGGCGAGGCTATGAAAATCTTAGAGAGAGCATGGTTATGCTTCACATAATAACTTCTCAAAGTTATGGGTAAAAGTAAGACATATGCGTTGGAGATCCGAAGAGGCTTCCTATAGCCTTACCTATGGCTTCTATTTGTTCACCCCACTTTTCATTCGCGTCATGCCCTATTGATCTATGAATAGTACTTGCAGGATTCTGAATAATCTGAGGATAATGAGGCTTTTGAACGCTTAAATAATTTTCATAAACTTTTTTCATAATAAATTCCCTAGTTTATCAAAGATAATTATTAATATTAGCATATAAGTATGAATATTATATTAATAAAGATATAATATTCACATACGTAAGTTAACAAAAAAACAAATTGGTACGATTATATTACAAAATTACTAAGTGAGATCCGAGTAGTCCTCCACTCAAATAATAGCAAGTGTATTTCTATATCTAACACACGTTTCAGTTATTATCACATCCAGTCTTTGATCATGTTTTTCTGTAGGCAAGTCTTTACAATATTGCTTTTCATATGCCATACCTATAAATATTTTCCCAAGTGGCTGCAGCTCTTGCATCATCCTATCATACCAACCGCCACCAAACCCAAGTCTATGAAAATGGTCATCAAAAGCGATAACAGGTGTAATGATTATATCAGGAATGATATCTCCTCTTGATTTATTCCATTCCTCAAATTTTAGTAGCTTCTCTTTGCTTGGGATTGCTATTTTATAACCTAAATCAAGTAAACTATACATCAAAGGCAGAACATTTATTTCTCCATCGATAGGAATGTAGGCTGCTACTGTTTTACCTTTAACATCACTTAAATTCTGATGAAAAAGATTAGTAATGGATTTTGCTACATAACAAGCATATCTCTCATTAATACTTTTTCTTATAGCTCTGTATTGTTCTCTTATCCACTTTTTCTGTTGTTTAATATCTTTGAGCATAATCTATCCATTTTGCAGTGAGCTTTTCCTGTAAACTATTCTGCCTTAAACGCTGACTTAGAAAATCGAAGTCAACAGATTCCATATCCTGATCTTGATTGCTGCAACTATAAATAAAACTCTCTTCTCCTGTTTTTATATCTATATGTCGCTGCACACATTGTGCACAAATCTCTTTCATCATACACTGCATAGGAGAATTGATTGATGATATTGCCACGTGGTTTGGCTTTAGATATGATTTTAAAGTTGATTTTCTTGCTTCATTTATAGCTTTCATCATTCTGTCAGAACCAATAGTAATAATTTTATCTATGGCATTTAAATCAATTGTGGTTGGACCTAGCATCCCTTTTTGATAGGAGATCATTGCATCCACTATATTACCATGAAAGGATTTATCTTGATCTCTGCTTGTTTCGATCAATCCTTCTTCACATGCCCAAATCACCACACTTGATGCATTCTCTATCAGTGCTTGTTTAAATACATCATTTAACTTTTTATAGCCAGCAAAGTATAGAACTCTATTGTTATTTTCAAGGCACGCCTTGCCTATTGAAAACAACACTGCATTTCCAACTCCACCACCAATGAGCATTATATTCTTCATGCATTATTTTAATCATAGTAATTTATTATATTCAACTTTTTTCGAAATTTTGTTATCTTTTAGGGAAACAAAAAGATATAAGCATATTTATGTCTCCGACTATAGCAGTTTTGAGTGGTGGATTTTCTCGTGAAAGAGAAATATCCCTTATGAGTGGGAAAGCCATAAAAAAAGCTCTTGATAACCTTTCATATAACGCAGTAGAAATAGATGTTGATAGGAATATTGCTGAGAAACTTAAAGCGATTAATCCTGATCTTGCTTTTATCGCGCTACACGGACCTTACGGAGAGGATGGCTCTATTCAAGGTTTGCTGGAGATTTTAGGTATAAAATATACACACTCTGGAGTAATGGCTTCTGCTGTTGCTATGAACAAAGTGATGTCAAAGCATATATTTAAGTCTCTTAATATTGATACTCCAAAAGGATACGTAATTAGCACAGAAGATGTACTGAAAAATAATATTAAGGTTGATTACCCGTACGTTTTAAAACCAATTAATGAAGGATCAAGCATCGGAGTGCACATTGTTTTCTCGCATGAGGATTATTTAAAACTGAAATTTGATGTCATTCCAGCGCTTGATGCTGGAATCCAGGAAAAAGAAGAATGGATCCCAGTGTCAAGCACTGGGATGACATGGGAAAGAGGCACTGGGATGACATGGGAAAGAGGCACTCGGATGACATGGGAAAGAGGCACTCGGATGACAGGGCAAGAAGGCACTCGGATAACAAAAGATTCAATGATCATAGAAGAATACATACCAGGTGTAGAATTACACACCGCTGTGTTACTGAGTAAAGCAATTGGAACAATTGAAATACGGCCAAAAAATAAATTTTATGATTATGAAGCAAAGTATACAAACGGGTTTGCAGAGCATATATTTCCTGCTGAAATCCCTGATGAAATATATCAAATGACTCTGGAACAGGCACTTAAAGCACATCAATTTTTAGGGTGTAAAACTATTTCTCGCTGTGATTTTCGTTATAATCCTGAAAACAACACTTTAAAAATGCTTGAAATTAATACTCACCCAGGCTTTACTGAGCTATCTCTAGTGCCAGAAATTGCAAAATTGGCAAAAGGGATTGATTTTAATGAGTTAGTGAAAATTATCGTTGAAGATAGTTTGCAGCACAATGAGATTAGAGAGCAAGTAAATGTTGAGCAATGTTACTAGAAGCCAAAGACGTTTTTTGCGTAAATGTGCTTTGTTTATTATAATAACACTTTTTCTGACATTAGTCCTCTATAGCTCACTTGAAAAAATAACTAATAGATTTAATTATTATTTTACTTGGTGTGACGAATGTGTATCCAGCTTATTACTTAACAATGGATTTACAATTGATGAAGTAGTGGTTACCGGCAATAAATTTACAAATGAGAAGGACATTTTTAATTTGATAGATAGAGCTGAGCCAATTATGTATGTATCACTCTCAAAACTTATAAATAGTATACAGTCTGTAAGTAAGTGGATAAAAAACGTAAGCGTTCATAGGATTTTACCAAATACTGTAAAGATTAACATAGAGGAACATGAGCCGTTTGCTATGTGGCAAGATAATAATAACACATCAATAATTGATTCTGAAGGTAAAATTATTATTGACAAAACCCACTTCGATGTTATTCCAACACACGATGCTAGAGTCGACGATAGATCACAGTATCAAAGCACTGAGATAGCAGAAAGAAAGGATTTAATAGATAATCTTGTTGTTATTACAGGACAAAACTCGTTGTCAAATTTAAAGTTTGTTAAAGATATATTAGAGAATAAAACACAACTGAGTAGCCAAATTTCTTCTTTTATTTCTGTAGGAAACAGAAGGTGGAATATTGTTCTTGATAACGAACTCACAGTAAAACTTCCTGAAGATAATCCTTATGGCGCGTGGGACTATTTAAACCACTTGCACAATACAACTGATTTTACATTTAGTGATTGGAGTATAATTGATATGCGTATTGCTGATAAAATCTTCGTAAAAAGATAGAAATAGTTTTCGAGGTAAAAATATGAAACTAGGCGTGAATATTGATCATATCGCAACTCTTCGCAATGCACGTGGAACTTCCTACCCAGACCCACTCAAAGCAGCAGAAATAGCTATTGATGCCGGAGCAGATTTTATTACCGTGCATTTACGAGAGGATAGAAGGCATATTACAGATGAAGATGTGCATAATCTAAGAGAGCACATTAACATTGAGCTAAATCTTGAAATTGCAGCCACTAAAGAAATGCTTGAAATAGCAAAAAAAGTAAAACCCTACTCAATTTGTATAGTACCAGAAAAAAGAGAAGAACTAACGACCGAAGGGGGCCTTGATATAGTTAGAATGTACAGCAAATTCTCTAGTATAATAGAGGAAATGCATAACTTTAATATCAAAGTCTCACTGTTTATTGATCCAAACATTGATCAATTAGAATACCTTGAGAAGCTAAACTTAAAGCCTGATATAATAGAAATTCACACAGGAGATTACTGCAATAGCCCGTCAGAAGAGAGGCTACGGTTAATTACTAATGCCGCAGAGTACATTAACAAGCTAGACATAGAATGCCATGCGGGACATGGCATAACTTACGAACATGCTAAAAAAATTATAGAGATACCCCACATTTCAGCTATCAATGTAGGACATTATTTAATTAGTGAAGCTGTGTTTCATGGTTTGCATAATGCAATAAAAACAATGAAAGCAACAATATTTAGTTAGCTCCGACTTCTTCTTTCTCATTTAAATGATCTAAAAGAGTTTTACTTGCTTTAAATTTCATCCTTTTCTTTCTAGGAACAGTAATCATTTCACCACTTTGAGGATTACGACACTGTTTCTCCTCTCTGATAACAGCAGAGAATGTTCCTATTCCATGTAGACGTATTTCACCAGTCTCATCTAACTCATCCTTTATGATTTTCATAAACGCATCATAGATCTTGTTCAAATCAGATTTCGTTATTTCAACCTTGTCCAATAAACAATAGTCTTTTAGTTTTTTTATTATATCTTCTTTACTCATAAATTACCTTATATTTAAAAAAATTACACAGATAGCATATTATGTTGGCGCTGATAGTCAACTAAATTTATTGTGAAAATAGAAAACATCACATACATTCGCAAACATTTGTAAAAAAACACCATAACAAAATGGCTATCTCTTAGAAAATTGACACTTTTTCCTAGCTTTATGTTGACCATATTTCTTACGCTCAACGACACGTGAGTCGCGAGTTAAGAATCCGCCATTACGCAATATAGAATGGAGATCTTGGCTTATACTACTTAAAGCTCTACTTATTCCATGAGCTAAAGCACCTGCTTGACCAGATAATCCTCCACCTTTTACAGTTGCAAATACATCGTATTTATCCAATGTGGAAGTTACAACAAATGGCATCTTTACTATTTGACACACTGACTCCCTCTTGAGGTAATCCAGAAGTTTGTCTTTTTTATTAATACTAAATTTCCCGCTTCCTGGTTTTATCCATACTCTTGCTACAGATTCTTTTCTTCGACCTGTGGCATATGAGCGACCAAGGGAATCAACTGCCGATTTAATCGGCTTTTCATTGTTATTTACCGTAGAACTTTTCATTTTTACTCCATTATTTTTTATTTTTACGATTCAAAGAGGCAAAATCTAGCACTTGAGGTTGCTGCCCATGATGTTTATGCTCAGGACCAGAGTACACATATAAATTTTCAAATCGTCTACGTGCCATAGGGCCATCATCAAGCATTCTTTTCACTGCCATTTCCACCACACGTTCAGGAAATTTACCATTTAAAATGTTAGCTGGTGTGGTTTGCTTTAAACCGCCAGGGTAGCCTGTATGCCTATAGTAAATCTTATCTTTCAGTTTCTTTCCAGTAAGATGCACTTTTTCTGCATTGATGATAATTATATTATCGCCACAATCCATATGAGGTGTATACTCAGGTTTATGCTTTCCACGTAATAATGTTGCTACAAAAGCTGCGAGCCTCCCTAGCACTACCCCATCCGCATCTATGACAAACCATTTTTTATCAATTTGTTTCTCTTTTAAGAAAAATGTCTTCATTATAATTTAACTAAACAACAGTAAGCTAATATATACTTAATTTCTCAATAGTGTCAAGAACATTAGGTATTGATTATTAAAACAATTTGTGCTAAGAATTTAACTGCACAACCAATGTACAAAAGGAATAAAATGTTTCGGTTGATTATTATACTTGCGGCCATTTTGAGCACTACAAGTTGCTATGGAATTGATTTAGAAGAAGCTATCAGTAAAGCAGTTAAAAATAGCTCAAAGATTAAATCTCAATTTTACCAGTACAAAAGCACAGAGAAGCACTATAAATCGGCTGGGATTGCTGGATTTTTACCTGATATAAGTTTACAATATAATTTCGATAGTAACTTTAATCTTTACCCTTATAGTCAATCTAATGCATCTGGAAAACGCCTGATATTGAACCAGAAATTAATGGATGGAGGTACCAACTTTGCTACATTCAATAGGTTACAATATCTTCTCAAAGCAGAAAAAATAAAATTTCTCCAGCTAAAACAAGATGTTGCTCTGAATGCTGTAAAAGCATATGTTAACGTTCTACAAAGAACAGAAATATTGAAATTGAGAGAGCATAAAGAACGTGTTTCTTTGGAGCACCTGTCAGCTATGAAAAAGCGTTTTTCTCTTGGTGAGGTTACTGGAGCTGAGGTTTCATTGGCAAAAGCGAAATTTTCATCTTCCGTGTCCGAAAGGGTAGATGCTGAAGGTAAATTAAAATTGGCAAATATTGGCTACTATCACTTAATTGGCGAAGATCCATATGACCTTTCTGAAGCTAATGGCACCTTGCCCTCTGTTCCAGAATTGAATGAGTGTTTACAACTAGCAAAAACTAATAATCTTAATTTGAAAGCAGCAGTTTATCAGAAAAAGGCAGCTGGAATGGAAGTTCTTGCTGAGCACTCCAAGTGGCTACCTTCTTTGCATCTCAGCGCAGGTAAAAATTTTCAGGATAATAAAGGTTTCATAGAAGGACTTTCAGAAGGTGTGAGTGTTAGTCTTACTCTTGATGTTCCAATTTTAAAAAGGGGAGCAAATGTTTTTGGTGTTAGTAAAGCTAAAATGGATGTAAAAAGATCTACTTATGATTATTATGAAGCTGTGAAGAATGTAGAACAAATGGTTGTGAATGCTTGGAATAATGTTTTAACAGCAAAAGCTATTATTAAAGCAAGTCACGAAGCAGAAAAAGCAGCAACTTTAGCATTGGAAGGAGTGGAACAAGAGGTAAGCTTAAATTTGAAAAGCACAAGTGACCTTTTGGACACTGAGGATGAACTATTCAAAGCACGTTCAGGTCTGGTTGAAGCAAAAAGCAATTATGTGACTAGCGTTTATCATTTGCTTTTTATTATAAATCGTATAAATCTCTAAATTTAATGGTATTAGCACTATGAGTGATGAACAAGGCAATCAATCTGTAAAAGATATCCTAGAAGATATAAAAAAAGCTATATCAGGCAAGAATACAGGCGATGAAGAAGAATTAGACGATGCAAATGAGGACTTATTATATCTTGAGGACGAGTATTTAGAAGATACAGAAGAAGAAAGCGATGAAGAAGATAGTGAAGAAGAGGACGATAATAATGATCCACACAATGAGGGAGCAATATTTAATAATCATCAACGATTGAGTAGCAATAGTCACAATAACTTAGAAGAGAAAAAAGAAGTTTTTTCACATAATAATATCAAAATGAGCAGCAGCAACAGTGGTTTACAACCACAAAATAATGATCATCTAATTTTAAAAGAAAATATGCAAGAGATCAAAACGTTGCTTGGAAAAATGCAAAGCGAATTACAGCACCAGCAACAACAAAAAAGGCCAAACCTTACTATTGAAGAATTAGTTACATCTCTTTTAAAGCCACAATTGTCAGAGTGGCTAAATCAACATCTATATAAATTGGTAAAAGAAGTGGTTGAAAAAGAGCTTAAAGATATAATCAATAATAATAAATAGGGTACTCACAATAAAAACCAGAGTTAAAACGGCAAGAGGTAGAAAATTATCTTCAACAAGATGGCTGCAGCGCCATTTAAATGACCAGTATGTGCAAAAAACTAATAAAGAAGGATATAGGTCGCGCTCGGCATATAAGTTGATAGAAATAGATAGTAAATTCGCATTATTTAAACAGGGGCAAAAAGTTGTTGATCTTGGTGCTTTTCCTGGTGGATGGTCACAAGTTGCATCTCAGAAAGGCGCAAATGTGTTTGCTATTGATCTAAAACCAATGGATGCAATTCAAGGTGTAGAATTTATACAATGTGATGTTATAAACGAATTTGAAATTTTGAATGAAACATTCAAAGATCAAAAATTTGATGTGATTCTATCTGATATGGCTCCAGGATCTTGCGGATTAAAGTCGCTAGATCATATACGAATTATGCTTTTATGTGAAGCAGCGCTTGATTTTGCAAAGCATTTTTTAAGCAGTGGTGGTAAATTTGTAGTAAAAATCTTTCAAGGAGAATCAGACAAAGATTTTTATAATGAACTAAAAAAAATATTTAAAACAGTAAAATACTTTAAACCTAAATCAAGTAGATCCGAATCTCCAGAGATGTATTTGGTAAGCTCAGGCTTTATTAACTCCAATACAGACATCTAGTTACACAAAAAGTAAACATAAATTATCAACCTTGGTATCACCCACAACGCCTAAACCACACCTGTACGGACATCCTGTAAAGCTATAGTGTGGGTATTAAGTATCAATCATCCCAGTGCATCGACACACAACTGTACGAACATCCCGTAAAGCGATAGAATGGGTGTTAAGCCTCAACTACTGGTGTCATCCGGCTTTGTTGCATCGCTACAGAAAGATTTGAAGTTATTAATAAAACTTTCCCTTTTTTCGTCATCCCAGTGCGTGACACTTGTATCTTTATGATGTGAGGCATTAGAGCTAAAATACCACGCAGGAAGGGTGAAGCCGACTTGACACTAACGCCAATAAGGCCGAATTCCAGATTTTGCTCCCCTCCCATAGAGTTAAAAGACTGAACAGTATCTTTGGAATTATATCCCGTATTACAAGGTTAGTCTAAACTCTCAGTTTATTTATAGTCTTGGAGGTAATTTTATGCAAGTAAATGCTATTTTGGGTGTGGATATTTCAAAAAAGAAATTTGATGTTTGTTTGCTGATGGACAATAAAAAACGACACAAAGTCTTTCAAAATAATCAGGATGGCTTTGCAAAGCTTGTGGTTTGGTGCAATGGCCATGGAGCAAATCTTATTCATCTGTGTCTTGAGGCAACTAGCTGGTATGGGGAAGATTTGGCTACTTTTATGCACGATTTAGGGCATAATGTTAGTATAGTAAACCCGGCTCAAATCAAGGCTTTTGGCAAAAGTGAGCTGCTCAGAAATAAAACAGATAAATCAGATGCAGCTATGATAGCTAGATTTTGTATTGCGAATAAACCTGCTCTTTGGAAACCAATTGCACCTGAAATGAGGCATTTAAGAGATCTTTACCGTTGTATGCAATCGCTAAAAAATGATAAATTGCAACAAATGATAAATTGCAACAGATGAACCGCTTGGAAAATGAAAATATGCATTCCAGCTGCAAAGAAGCTATATCTAAGGTAATTTTGGCAATAGAGGAGCAAATTATTGTTCTCGAAACAGAAATTAATGAGCATATAAATCACTATCCACATCTAAAAAATATGGTAGAAAACCTCAAGACTATAAAAGGTATAGGACATCTTACTGCTGTTGCTGTTATTGCAGAAATGCCAGCGGTTGATAATTTTGACAATGCTAAGCAATTTACAGCTTTTGCTGGCCTAAATCCAGGACATTATGAATCTGGATCGTCTGTAAGTAAGAGAAGTTGCATATGTAAAATAGGATCTGAGCGCGTCCGAAAAGCCCTTTATATGACAGCTATAGTAGTCAAAAACCATAATAATCATTTTCAAAAATTTTGTCAGCGTCTAGCAAGTAAAGGTAAATGCCCAAAAGTCATAGTCCTTGCGTTAATGAGAAAATTAATGCATGTCTTTTTTGGTATTCTTAAAAACAATCAACCATTTAATTGTAATTTAGTTGGATAATTTGTTTGACATCAAAGACAGTATCTGGGATCCAGTAAATTTATTCATTATATATGAGAAACTACTATGTTTATATAACTTCAAGTGAGTGTAATGGATGTTGGTATAATATCAAATTTAGTTAAATGAATTTAGAAAATTGATTTGATTGAATAAGAAAACCAGGATTGTGAAGATTTATATGATGAATTAAGTAAGAAGACTGGATCCCAGTGTCTGGGCACTGGGATGACAAGAAAAGGAGCACTTTGATGACAGAAAAGAAACATACCGCAGTTCCCCGCGGTATGTACTGCCCGTTAGAAAGAAAACTTCACACCAGTGAGCAGAAGAGCTCCTTGATTAGAAGGTGCATCACCACCACCACTCTTACCAACCTTATGGGGTGCCTTTTGTTTTTCATCAGTTATAAAGTAATGAAGAGCCGCATAAGGGACAAATTTGCTCTTAGTGCAAGCAGGAGATAGATCATATTGAACGCCAAGCGCAACATCATGAAGCATATCGCCATCATTCATTGTGCTGCCAAAATATGTCAAGCTCGTATACGCATTTTCGTACTGATAACCAGCACCAGCAGTCCAATACATAGTGTTTTTATCATCACCATCAAACTGAGCTTTTAAGCCTTTAACCCTTTCATCAGTATCAAGAAGTTTCCTATATTCACCAGAAATCAACGTTTTTATACCCTTAGGTTGACCAGATTTGCCCAAATATGCAAAAGATGCAGCAAATTTCGCGCTTTGATCTTCATTAACCTTATAGTCAGCACTGACACCAAAGTTAACGCCCATGAGGTCGTTATATTCTACATATTCATTATAAACATGCTTATTAGCGTTTGATTCTTTCGCTTGACCGTATTCACCAACTGCAGAAGCCTTAACTTTAACATTCTGTTCAGCAAAGTCATACTCATACGACACACCAGCACTGAATATGTTCTGATAGTCAGGACCAACGTGCTTGATAGCTGAACTACCATGAGGGCCATTTTTTATAGCATCAAGTACAATGGCATTGCCATATACTTGGTTTACTTTATCTATAATTTCTTTCCTCTTGGTAGCACTTATTCTGCTTGCATTTAATTCTAAGTCTGAAATTAAATCTTCTACTGCCTCTTTTATTACAGCATTCACTGCAGCTTTTGCTTCTGCTACATTAGCTTTTCCTGTATCATCCTTAGTAATATAATCAGAATTCTTAGCATTAATCTTTTCTGTTAAAGCAGCCTTAAAAGCATCTGGATTATCATATTTTTTAGTAGCTGCTAATGTTGAGATATCAATCTCATTTTTAATATCAAACCCTGGCTTCATTCCTTGAATTGCAGTATCTTTCTTTATTGCAGTATCAATATCAGCAGCTACAGGCTGTTTTATACTAGGAAATAGAGCTGTAGCTACTGCTTCAATTGCTGCTGTTTTGTCAACAACAGTAGCACCTGTAGCACCCTTGATTGAACCAGTTGCCTTACTTATATCATCTGCTAAAGTAGCCTTTCCAGCTTCAGCATAAGAAAAATTACCAGCTTTTATAAATTTACCAGCAATGTCATCAGCGTGTGAGTCAAGGTTAATAGCACTTGATCCTTCGTTTACACTAAACAAACTACTATCATAGCGAGGTGAGTAACTAATACCAAACCTTGCTCCCATATAATTCGGTGAGTAGTAAGCCACTCTGAACGGCAACGTAGTCATAACACCTTTATTGTACCTTCCTGCCATGCGGAAAGAAAGCTTTTCACTTTCGCTTGAAAAGCTTTCAGTATAAAGACGTGGTGTTACGTAGAATGGAAAGCTTGCAGCGCTTCCTTCTAAGTTCACTTTTCTGAACCAATCGCTATCTGCAGCTCCGTCAGCAGTTGCAATTCTCGTTGCATCAAGTCTCATCAGAGACTCAGGACCAAACTGATAACCGAGTTTTACATCACCATATTCTGAATTAACAAATATATGTGCGCTTCTGCCCCTTGCAGCATAAACACCTTGTGAAGCTCCCTTACCTTCGGTAACCGGAACATGGAATTGCACATCAGCACCATAAAGAAGGCCTAAATCTTCATTTTTATTTTCAGCTCTCAAATGCAATATCGCATCTGTAAGCATACCCTTATTATCACTATAATCGCCGATATTTCCTATCCCTCTAGGAAATATTGGATTTGCTCCTTTTATTTTATCTGCATCAACGTCATAGTACTTCGTAGATCTGCCTGTCATAACGTTATAACGTTTGTAATCGTCACCACTTGGACCAACCTTACCATAACCTTGAGCATCAACAACACCGCCAAAAGTTATCCTCAAACCACTTTTGCCTTGATTGGTGTCTATAACATCAACCCCCCCAACAGAAACAACAGGGTTTGCCTTTGCTTTGCGCTCTACACTTTTATTAACTGCAGATTTTACACTATCTTTTACATCTTGAGCAGTAGAGTTTTTGACACTTACTGTTTTAGCCTTTTTAGCATTCGCTTCAGAGATCCTAGACTTAGCTTGATCATCTTTAAGCTTTGCACTTTTTTCATTTGCTAACCTGATCTCTTCTGCTTTTTTCTTTTCAGATGCTAGCCTTATTTCATCCTTTTTTTTCTGCTCAGCTACTAGCTTTGCATCTTCCTTTTTCTTAGCCTCCTCAGCCTTTTTTCTTGGAACAGCATTGCATATCCTGTCCACTTTTTCTTTTAGCTTTGTATTTGATGTTTTCACAACTTCCGCTTTTCCAGAAGTGTTAGTGCTCTCTTGCTTTTTTATTTCCCTCATGTTTTCACTAGGAAATTCAGCTGCAAAACAGCCGAAAGAACAAAGAGTTAATAAAGAAGCTAGAGCAGTTCTAGTATATGTAGACTTTTTCATTGAAGTGCCCCCAAAAAATTTCAAAATAAATTAAATTAATATGTTTTATTTTAAGTAATATCTAAGCGTTAACTTAAAACAATCTTATAGCGAAAAGAAAAGTGAAATGCAACACCTTTAAAACAGATTTTTTAGTAAAATTCGCATACTAAACACGCATGTTAACTAAAATTTAGTGTAATCTTCTGATTTGCCTGATCATAACTCTGCTGCTCATTTTATGGAAGTAAAATTTTTATAGATAATAGATAAAAGTTGCCAGGAAAGGTTGTGAAATCTTCCAATATATTTTTTCATTCCAGCGCATAACTCTGGAATACAGAAAAAAGAAAACCCTTTAAAAATAAGTAGTTGCAAAATACTACTTATACTATACAGGTTTACAACAGTACTAACGTTAGTTATACTAATCAAGACTTTATTAGTTTGTGTGAGGCAAGCATTATGGATTTTAACTTTTTACGTAATTATTGGTTTGGTACTACAAGTGCTGATCCGGATAACGCCAGTTCAGAACTGGATAGTGTTAAACAATCAACTTCTACATCACTAGGCAGTTTCCAGGTTATAAGTGGTCTTAAGGTAGAAAAAGAAGGAACTGATTCTAGTATTGTAAAAATCAACAATGATCTTGAAGTAAGAGAAGCAGCAAGCGACTCTGAGATTATAGAAGACGACGATAATTTTGAATTTATTAACCTTCCTGATGAAAACGAAATACATTCTTTGCCTTATTGCAAGACTGGTGAAAGTGTTGCAGAAATTGCTGGATTTAATAAAGAGAAGTTACTGGAGATGTGCACCTTTTCTAAGATGACCTATGGCAATAATGATACAAAATTATCTGAATCTGGGTATAAACCCAAAGCTGAATTTATTAATGAAGGCTATAGTATTATTCCATTCTATTCTGAGAAGAAAAGCTATTCTGAAGGTAAAAGACTTGCCGGTTTTGTTTTTACAAAAGGCAAGGAAGTAACGATCGCTTACAGAGGTACTAAATATCCTGATGATGTAATGATCGATCTTAATGCAATATTTTCTCTTACGAGAATTTCACCTGAAGGTGAAAAGATCTACAATGGAAGGGTGCACAGAGGATTTCATTACGGATTTCAAGACTCATGGCCTAGCCTTTATAAAATATTAGCAACTAATGCAAATGAACAAAAGGTAAAGATAAAAGACCTTAAATTCAACTTTACAGGTCATAGCATGGGAGGAGCTATTGCTAAAATAGCTGCTTTATATTTTAATAAAAAAGCAGGTGCTGAAGACATTCATGTTGCAACTTTTGGTGACCCAAGAGTTTTTGATCTTACTGCTAGTGAAGTTTATAATGATGTTCTTCAAGAAAAAACTATTACAGTTGCTCAAGATAAAGATCCGGTACCAATGGTAGCACCATGTGGTTTTGGTTACGATCATGTTGGTAAACCATTAACACTTGAAGTGCCACCAACACACGGTGTTCATAGGATTGATGGTTATTATCAAGCTATTAATGACATGGAGGAAAAAGACTTTAAGTCAAATAATACTGTTTCTTTCTTTTCCCGCCCTGCCAGAATACTAAATCAAGTGAACTGTGCAGTTTTAGGAAACGCTCAGTACTACGCCGATAATTTAATCGAACGTATTTTTGGTGAGTCAAAAAATTTCTTTGAGAAAATAAAGGAAGAATATGATATTACCTCTTGGTTTAAGGAAGTAAAAATTGAGAAAATAAGTAGTACGTGTGAGAGTTTCTTACACATTACAAGGTGTTTATAACCCATTATTATGGAGCAATGATTAAATTGCTCCATACATTCAATTTATTTTGATTCAGTATAAAAATTACCACCACTTGTTATTTCCCACTCTTCTTTGAATTTTTTTAGATGTTCTTTTTTTTCACACTCTAAAAGCAATTCTTCTACACTTTTATTATAGCTTTCTGTAGTAATTCTTCCTTGATGATGCATGAACTTTAAGTAAATCAAATAAGTATTAATCACATCTGTTTCGCAATAATCCCTAATTTCTTGTAACCTGCCACTATCGTATAAGCTCATCACTTGCGACCCATCAACTCCGATTTTACCAGGCAAGTTAAACGCTGCACAAACCTCATTCATTTTCACTCTTGCAGAAGCTCCAAAATCAGAGAGAGTCTCAAGCAAATCACAATGCCAATCACTACTGTATCTTTGATTATAGCTGTTCCACTTATCACCAGCTTTATGAAAATATTCCGCCTGAATACCATGAACCATAGCGCGATATTTCAGCACCGGTATATCAAAAGTGCGCCCGTTGAAGGAAACTAGCCTCGGTTTTTTTTCCGACATATAATTGAAAAATCCTTTCACTAGCTCTTTTTCACTAGAACTTAGTGCTCCTCCAGATCTAATTTCCTGCAGAGTAAATACTTCATATCCACTGCGATGACTTATATTGCAGAGTAAAAAACTGATGGCTACAATTTGGTGGAATGGCTGACGCAAAAAAGAATTTTGCCCATTTGTTATTTCCAGGTGATATTTTGTTAATGCCTCTCTTTTTTCCTCTAAGCTGCTGTTTTCATCAATATCCAGCAAATTCTTGCAAGGATTTACATCCGGTATAGTTTCAATATCAAATACTAATAAAGAATTAAGCATCACTTATATACTCCTCAGGGCGGTCAATCCAAGACCTCACTTTTATAAACAAAAAGAGATGAACTTTGCACTCAAACATTTTTTCTAGCTCAGCACGCGCTTCAATGTTAATTTTCCTAATATTACTTCCATCTTTTCCTATCACTATTTTTTTATGACTATCTTTTAATACAAATACTATCTGCTTTATAACTAAACTCTTATCTTTTTTTTCCTCAGATTGCTCAGTTATAACTGCTGTAGAATATGGCAATTCTTCACGCAAATTCAAGAATAATTTTTCTCTTGTAATCTCTGCTGATAAAAAATTCATCGATGAATCGGTTATCTGATCTTCTTCATAAAACCAAGGGCTTGCAGGTGCAATTTCAGAGAGATAATTCATTAAATCAGAAAGTCCATCACTTTTTAGTGCTGATATTATAAAAATCTTTTCAAATTTATATAATAAATTTAGATGTTCATATGCCATCTTTAATTCAGGCTTTTTTATCAAATCAATCTTGTTTATAACTAAAATACATTGTGCTTTTGTGCGCTGCAGTCGTGCGAATATTGTCTTGATTCTCTCTATGTCTTTCAAATAATTGCTTGCATCGATAAGTAATAAAGTAACATCACCACCATTAACTGCTGACCATGCAGATTTAACTAAAGCTTTTTCAAGTTCAGTTTTTGCTGAAAAAATCCCTGGGGAGTCAGTAAAGACAATCTGCGTATTGCCCAATACCGCAATTCCTCTCATTTGCGTTCTTGTTGTTTGCACTTTGGGAGTTACAATTGCAATTTTCTTGCCTACGATACTATTAATTAACGTAGATTTACCAGCATTCGGTAAACCAGCAATAGTAACGAATAAGCATTTTTGTCCTTTCACAGATGAAATTATAAAGGAAACTGAGTGCCAGTGTCAAGCTACTTACATAACAAAATTAGCACTCAACGATGCCTATCTTTAGATAAAATTCGCTCCACTTGCACTTCCGTTAAAATAGACGCAACATTCTCTTGTATTTTTTCATACCTAGCGATTTCCAAATCATTGCTTCTTTCCTCCAATCTATTATGTAATAAATCAGAAATGTTTCTCACTAATTCTGGTGTTATTTGTGCAAACTTATGCGCCATAGTTCCAAAAGTAAAGCCAATAATATTATTCACTCTATTAGCAATAAAATCCGTACTGCTTCGATGAATAATAGGAATAATAGAATTATTATAATAATCGCCGTTAATAGCATTAATAATCATAGTAGTAGTAGTATTAACAATAAGCCCGACAGTAGCGGAAACCAAATGCTGCAATACATTTTCTGCGCTAGTAGTGCTGCGTATTGCATCGCAGATATTGGAAATATTAGCTTCATTAATTAATGAAATTCTCCTGGATTTTTTGCAATTTTCCCATATTTTGTTACTGACTTCGCGATTGAAGTCACTAATGTTCATACCACATGACTTTAAAATACGCACCATACCCTGATTAAAATTTTCTGATGCAGGATATAATGCCGTTTCGCCTTTATGATCGCGAAGATTAATATCTCCGCCACTTGATCTATAGACGCTACGTATAAATTTTTCTAAGCTTATATTTAAATTGTGTTTTAAATATTTTGAGATTTCTTCAAAATATTTTTTATCAGTAGCAAGTTTATGTAAGAACGGCTGGTCTAATTTTTTCTCTAATTGATCTATAATGATTTTTTGTAACGACATAACTTACCTCATCAGCTATCACATAACCAGTATAACATAAATTTATTTATTATGCAAAATGCAGTTAGACTAGCACCGTGGCATTCAGGTGTAGATAAATAAAAACATTGAATATTTGTCGCAAATTATGTATAATTACTAATATTTCCAAGCACTGTAGCCATGGCTATTTCTAAGTTTCTAGATCCGAAGAATGATTTATGTTTTAAGAGAATCTTTGGGACGGAAAGAAATAAAAATATTCTCATTCACTTTTTGAATGATATTTTAGGATTTTCTGAATCTGATGCAATAGAAGAAGTGGAATTTTTAAGCACTATTCAAGATGCTGAAATTGCTTCTGACAAACAGAGTATTGTTGATGTTTTATGTAAAGACTTGAGTGGAGTTAGATATGTAGTGGAAATGCAGCTAGCTCGTGATAAGGGCTTTGAAAAACGTGCTCAATACTATGCTGCCAGAGCTTACTCTCGCCAAATTGATAAGTCTGGTAGGTATATAGATCTAAAAACAGTTTACTTTATTGCTATATCAAATTGTAACTTATTTCCTGATCAGTTGGATTATATTTCAACTCATAATGTAAGAGATATAAGAACTAATGGATGCTATTTAAAAGATCTTCAATTTGTTTTTATAGAATTACCAAAATTTCCCAAGGATAAGGAAGATGAACTGGAAAATATAATAGAAAAATGGTGTTATTTCTTTAAGTATGCAGAAGAAAGTACAGATGAAGACGTGCAAAAGGTCACTCAAAAAGCACCAATTATAAAACAAGCATATAGTGAGCTTGATAAATTTAATTGGTCAGAAAAAGAACTAATTAATTATGAAGAAGAAATTTTAAGAATTAGCAAAGAAGAAGCCATACTCGAGTATAAGCTCGATCTTGCAACTCAAAAAGGCGCAATGAAAGCCAAAATCGAAGTAGCAAAGAATCTATTTAAAGCTGGAGTGTCAATTGATGTAATATCCCAAACCACTGGACTTTCTTTTGATGAAATAAAGCAGCTATAAGCCGAAAAGACTATCAAGTAGTGTCTCTTTGTCGTTCCAGTGCATTTTTTCCTGTCATACCAGTGCGTGACACACAACTGTACGAATGTCTAATTTAGCGAGAAAAGAAACTAAAAGCATCAACCTTTGGTGTCATTCCAGTGCGTGACACTGGGATCCATCTTTTTCTTTATTAAGACATTGCTTTAACATATGCTCTCAGAATCTGTTGTTCACCACACAATTTGTAAAGATTTTTATACCTGGATCCCAGTGTCTGTGCACTGGGATGACAGGAGGAGGGTACTGGAACGACACCATAGCTGATACCATATTTAGCATTCACAGAAATTACACAATTTTTGTGCATTGTATGTTTTTTACAATTAACGGAGAGTTATATGCCAGCTAGTTTAAAATTTGAAAGCGTTTCAGGTACAGCAGCAACAGGCCTGAGTGATGTTAAACTTGTAACTTTGGAAGATAAGATAGGTAATCAATATACTTTAAATATAGGAGGAGGAGCAGGAAGCGATGAACTTGAATTGGGATATCAAGCACAAGGTGCTCAGGCAGCTACAACACATACAATAAATGGTTTGGCTACTGCTCTAGGAAGTTTACTTAGTACAGAAGATGCTGGCAATAAATCAGTTTTAGTAACCAAATTAGGAGAATTGCTTGCTTCTAACGCAACACCTGCACAGTATGATGGCGCAACTGATCAAAAACCAGTAGAGTACTTAGCAGCTCAAGGAAAGCTTATTACTGAAGGGAATCTTGAAACAAACGCAGGAACTACATTTGTTAAAACTGCAGATCTTGCGAAAAGCGCTGTGGTGAATCCAATTATAGGTTCTGCTGAGTTCAAAACAGCTGTATTAAATGACGGTACTAATCCGATAACAGGTGTAGATGCTTTAGTAACAGCAATAACAACAGGTGCTGATAAGAGTAAGATAGTATATACTAAAACAGCAGCAGATACTGCATTAGCACTCAAAGCTGATACTGATGGTGCTAATGCAACTGCAAATGGAGTAAATGCTATGTTAGCTAAGCTTGATACAGATGTACTAAAGAAACCTTTTGCAGAAGCACTACTTGGTGCAAAAGATGGTCAAAAATTAGTTTTAGTAACGAAACTAGCTGAGGCTCTTGGCACTACTGAAACACCTTACGGTGCTAGCAGTAATCAAACAGCAAAGGTTTTCTTAGGTGAAACAGTACTTGGCGCACAAGATGGTAAAAAATCAATTTTAGTAACAGAGTTAGGAAAAGCTCTTGATAGAACCGGAAATAATGCTGATGACAAAGTGTATGGTGAGCTTGCTAGTTTAAAGATAGCAAAAGATTTCTTAGGTACAAAAGGTCTAGAAGGGCCAGAAGGTCCACGAGGACAAGCAGGAGAAGGAGCAGGTGGTATTAGTGCAACTGATCCAGATTTCATAGCCGCTGTAAGAGGAGTAGTGTCAACTGATTATATATCTGGTGATCCATCTCATTGGGATTTTTAATGTACGTCATACTACAAAAACCTTAGATTACAACTTATAGATCCCAGTGTCACGCGCTGGGATCTTTAGACTTCCTGCAAAATCATCTGTCATCCGAGTAGCCCTCCCTCCTGTCATTCCAGTATCCTCTTTCTGTCATCCAAGTGTCACACACTGGGATAACACCATCTTATAGTCTACTATCTCAAATAATTGATCATATGGTTACCTTATGGTATACATAGTCTTTTGAATACGAAAAAAGTTAATGAACAATTATGATATCACAGTTATAGGTAGCGGTCCCGGTGGTTATATAGCAGCAATTAGAGCAGCGCAGCTTGGATTTAAAACAGCAATTGTCGAAAAAGAAAAGAATTTAGGCGGTATATGCCTAAACTGGGGGTGCATACCAACAAAATCACTGCTTAGAGCCTCTGAAGTTTATGGGCTAATAAAAAGATCAGAAGAGTTTGGTATAAAAGTAAAAGACGCAAGTTTTGATATAGAGTCAATAGTGAAATACTCAAGAAGTGTCGTTGATAAATTATCAAGTGGTGTTGCGTATTTGATGAAAAAAAACAGCATTACCGTCTTAAAAGGGTTTGGCAATCTTGCAGGCAATAATGCTATAAAAGTGATAAATGATAAGGAAGAACAGAAGATTTCTTCTAAGCATATCATTTTAGCAACTGGAGTTAGAGCACGAAATCTGCCTGGAATAGAAGCAGATGGAAATTTAATATGGAATGCGCAGCACGCCATGATGCCAGGCAAATTACCAAAATCGCTCTTAATTATAGGCTCTGGTGCAATTGGAATAGAGTTTGCAAGTTTTTATAGCACACTAGGCACTCACGTAACAATAATAGAAATAAGAGACACCATTTTACCACTGGAGGATAAAGATATTTCGAATTTGGCGGAAGAGATCTTCACAAAACAGGGAATAAAAATATATACAAATAGTAGTGTGAAAACCGTTACTAAAAATAAAGATTCTGTTCATGTACAACTGAGTAATGGTGAAAGTAGAGAATTCGATAGAGTAATTGTTGCAGTAGGCATTCAGCCAAACACTGAAAATATAGGACTCGAAAATACGAAAATTAAACTAAATTCTTCTGGTTTTATTGAGACGAATGAGTGGTGTGAAACAGGTGAGACCAATGTATATGCAATAGGTGATGTAGCTGGTCCGCCGTGTTTAGCGCATAAAGCAAGTCATGAAGCAGTAATTTGTGTTGAAAAAATTGCTGGTAAAAATGTTCATGCATTGAAAAAAGAATGCATACCAAACTGCACCTATTCACATCCACAAATAGCAAGTGTTGGGCTCACTGAGGAAGATGCAATAAAAAATGGATACGATATAAAAATAGGGAAGTTTCATTCTAACTTTAATGGTAAGTCTATTGCACTTAGTGAAACTGAAGGGTTAGTGAAAACAATTATAGATAAAAAAACAGGAGAGATTCTTGGTAGCCACATGATAGGAGCAGAAGTAACTGAGCTAATCAGTAATTTCGCTCTTGTAAAAGAGCTAGAAGGCACAGACTCTGATATAAAATCTACAATCTTTCCTCATCCAACCATTTCAGAGATGATACATGAATCAGTTCTTGCTGCAGACGATGAATCGTTAAACAGCTAACCAATCTGTTTTCCACCGCTTTTTTCTTGCTTAGCTTCAGGCGGAGTTTGATTAGGTACCATTCCCTCAATAGGTCGATCACTACGACCATCAAGCTTTACCTCTTCTTTTAACAGCCCTTCAGCTGCTTTTTTCGCTTTCTGCTTTGTCTCTGGAGAAAGATTGAGCCATTCACCCTGTCGCACACTCTCTGGCTGAATTAGATCTTCTTGTGATCTTTTGTCTCTATTATCAAACTGCCCCTGCTGAGGCATATCAATAGTTGCAGTGAATATACCTTTAATGAATTTAAGAACACCTTTGAATAATCCCCCACCACTTCTGCCTTCTTCTTTACCCTTTGGTTCTTTTTTATTTAAATTTCCTTGATTTATTGCAGCTTGTTTTGCATCTTGCCCTTTCACCTTAATAGAAACTTCTTGCTGTGGAAGTTTATTTTCTACCCTAGATCCTTTTTTTTTATTGTTATTTTCAGGCATTTTCAACTCAACTATTACAAAGCTTGATAAAATTCTACGTGCAAATTATTAAGTAATGATTAATAATATAGCATTAATTTGTTATTTGCAAATGGATATTATCCTAGCAACTGGCGGCACAGGTGGACATATTTTCCCAGCCGTCACTTTAGCGAAAGCACTAAATGCACAAGATTACAATTGTATATTGTTTACTGACAAAAAAATAAGCAAAAATAACAATTTAGACATATATGTACTGCCGTTATGTAAATCAAGTGGAAATATTATCCACAAACTCAAGTTTTTTTTCTTATTATTTTACAGCTCTATATTAGCTCTACATCAGATAAGAAAGTTAAGACCAAAATTGGTAATCGGCTTTGGTAGCTACGCTTCTTTTCCTGCTCTTCTTGCAGCAAAGGTTCTTTCTATACCAATAATTTTGCATGAGCAAAACACAGTCTTAGGCCGAGTAAATAGATTTTTTCTCAAGAGTGCAAAGTTGATTGCAACCAGCTTTCCGATAACTAAATATGCAAAAGGAGAAAAATGTGTTTTTACAGGGAATTTTATTAATACAAAAGCGCAAGAATATCCTATTCCCCTTCCCACTGTCACTCCAGCGCGTGACGCTGGAATCTGCATATTAATCATAGCAGGAAGCCAAGGTGCAAATTTTTTTGACAACGTAGTAAGCAGTGTAATTTGCAGCTTACCCATAGAAATAAAAAAGAAAATCAGAGTAATGCAGCAATGCACAAAAAAAAATATCAATACTGTTGATGGCCAATATAAAAAAGAAAAAATTAACTATGAGCTAAGTGAATTTTTTGATGATATGGAAAATAGGTTAGCCAGTGCACACTTGGTAATCAGCAGAGCAGGAGCAACTTCAATAGCAGAAATCACTCTTGCTGGGCGCCCAGCTATATACATCCCCTATCCTCACTCAAAAGATAATCATCAATTCTATAATGCTAAATATATTGAGGATTTCAGTGCAGCTTTAATAATTGAGCAAAACAGTGAAACACAAAAAAATCTAGCAGAGTTGCTAATTAACCTATTAAATGATCCAAAAAAATTACGCGATACAGCTAATAACACGAAAAAAACAGAGATAAAAGATGGAATAGCTGAATTCATGCGAATCCTTTCAAAGTTTTTTTATCCAACTAGCTGACACATAGCTAATATAAATAAGGTTTTCCGAATAGAATCAGTAATATTTAAACAATTTTGAAAAGAAGAAGTTGTCATCCCAGTGCGTGACACACAACTGTACGAACGT
The DNA here is from genome assembly GCF_001931755.2 of Wolbachia endosymbiont of Folsomia candida. Taxonomy (NCBI): domain Bacteria; kingdom Pseudomonadati; phylum Pseudomonadota; class Alphaproteobacteria; order Rickettsiales; family Anaplasmataceae; genus Wolbachia; species Wolbachia endosymbiont of Folsomia candida. The sequence continues at coordinate 185,211 of NZ_CP015510.2, read as the reverse complement.
CTAATTTAGCGATAAGATAGGAAAAAAATTAGGGTGTGAAGTGTGTTTTATTACAAAGAAATAATATCAAAATTGCCGAAAGCAGTGTTAGATGAAATAGGCAAAGCGGTTGGCGTTGATTACAAAGTGGGCAAACTTACGGGAGAAAATATATTTAATTTACTGCTGTACAGCATATTGGAGAAAAACGAGCTGAGCTTGCGGACTATCGAGGAAAATTATCGTCGGATGTTTTGCCTGAATACGCGCCATTCATCGGTGGCAAGCCGCTTAAAAACGATACCAATTAAGTACTTCGAAAGAATTTTTTCGTTCGTTTTACAAAGTTTTTGTAACCAAAAAGACCAAGAAAAGCTATTAATTATAGATTCCACAACCCTGCAGTTATCGAGCAAATTACTGCAATCTGCAATACCATGGCGTGGTGGTGCAAAGAATATGGTAAAGTGCACCGTTGCCACTGACGGCAGGTTTGCAAAGTTGCTGAACTTGTATACTCAAGCCAAGGGCTCCTCTGACAGCACATCGTTCCGGGAAATGATTTTAAATCACGGTCAAGAGTCGATTTGCATATTTGATCGAGGACTGCAAAAACGTGCAACTTTCGAGGAGTTTATAGATAAAGGCATACATTTTATCACACGTGGCAACGATAATATTCGTTATCAAATTGTGCGTATCCACGGAAAAGTTGCAGGCATGCAGACTGGAACGCTTGAGCTAATGGAAGATGTAGTAGTCAGGCTGGGGCAAAAAGGTTCAAGATTTTTGTCGTTTGAAATCAGGCTAATTAAAGCGCAAAATCGACAGAATGGCGAAGTTCTCACATTTTTGACTAATATTTATGAAATGTCTGCTGAAGAAGTCTGCGCTCTTTACAAAAGGCGCTGGTCAATAGAAGTTTTCTTCAAATTTATCAAGCAGGAGCTCAACACGAAGCATTTTCTTGGACATAGCAAAAACACAATTTTGGTCACACTATACATGATTCTTATTGCTTCGGTTTTATTAACAGAATACAGAAAACGCAGCGAAATCAAGAGTTATAAGTTTGCAAGGAGAGCTTTTATGAATGAACTCAGGCTTGAAATCCTAAAACCTGTCATTGAATATTGTGGTGGAAACCCAGAAAAAGTCTACGATTATTACCTTTTTCACTTTCCATAACAAACGTTCGTACACTTGTGTGCGTGACACTGGGATCCAGGAATTTTTTTTACACTGGATCCTATGATCAAGTCATAGGATGACAGAAAAAATGGTAAACCTTACATATTTTGGCTATAGCTGTATTAGCTCTCCTTATAGTAATCATCAAGAAAGTTTCTTAACATTACCATTAAACCGCTTCATATCTTCAATTTGTAGCAAGTAACGGCTATTTTTTGGTAAAGCTTGAACAGCGAGCTCTGCATATTTCATAAACTGCTTTGAATTGCCTTCAATACAAGCTTTTTTCGTTAAAGCAAAGTAATACATTGCCGTATCAGCATCACGTTTATACGCAATGCTCAAATATTTCCACACAAAAGAGTTATTTGGTTCCACACTTACAATCTGCTCTAAATAAAAAATCGCTTTCTTCGCATCACCATGCAGTAACAAAGTATGAGACAACGCAAGTTTTACTAAATAATTGTTGTCACCAGACAAATATTTAAGCGACTCTTCATACATTTTGACTGCTTCACTTAAACTTCCAGACTTGTATAGCATTTCTGCCTTTAATTCATATAAGTATGGGTCACTGAGTGACTCCTGTATTAATAAATCAACTCTAGCAATAGCTTCCTCTACCTTTCCTTGCCTATAGCAAACTATAGCATTCACATACTCAGAAATTTTATCATTACCTTCGTATTTACTAGATAACACATGAACAGGAGAGAAAAAAGAGTCTAGCTTTGCAACCATACGCTCAAATTTCAGCAATTTATCCGTAAGAACTGGTTTTACATTATTTTTAACCTTATAATTCTGCACAGCAAATACACGTTTATCACTAAGCGGATGAGTGCGGAAATATTGTTCAGTGCTTTCACTCTCAATGCTTTTAAAGTAATCAAAAACCTCTTTCATGCCTACATTGTCATAGCCAGATTCATCAAGGTATCTTAAAGCATAGCTATCTGCCACGCTTTCTTGTTCTTGAGAATAGTTAAAAAACAACCTACTACTTATACTTATACCACTAAGTAGAATTGCACCAGCAATCTGAGGATCAATAACAATACTAGAAACCAATCCCACCATATAACTAATCATCGCTATCGATTGAAAATAACTCATAGCGCCACTCATCTGCAATATATGACCAGCAGATATATGAGCCATTTCATGTGCTAAAATACCAAGCAGAACATAAGGTTTAGTAGAATATTGTAAAAGTCCTAAATGAATGAAAATACTGTTATTGTTAATAACGAAAGCGTTAATCGAATTATCATTAATTATAAAAACTTTCATTCTATCACTATCAATACCCGCAGCAGAAAATAAAGGTTGCGCCAGCTCTTTCACCATCGCTTCTACTTCGCTATCCCTGATGATATTAACAGAGTAAGCACTATCACAATATGCAAAAAAGAATAATAAAATAAAAAATTTAGTAAATTTAAACATAGACATTGCGTACTATTTATACAATTTACAGGAATTCTATATTTTAACACTAAAATTATATAAATTTATAAACGCTAGTTTAATTTTTCGACGTAACTGATAAGTTTATCGATGGTAGTTAACTTAATTTTATGATGTTCAGCAAATTTAAGCAGCTCTGGTAACCGCATCATAGAGCCATCATCATTTACTAATTCACAAATCACTGCTGAATGGTCAAGCCCAACTAGCTTTGCTATTTCAACGCTTGCTTCAGTGTGACCAGCACGTTTTGTTACTCCGCCTTCGTTCGCAATCAGAGGAAAAACATGCCCTGGTGTTATGATGTCATCTTGAGTACTATCCTTATCAATAGCAGTAAGTATAGTTTTTGTCCTATCCTCTGCTGAAACACCAGTTGTGATACCATAGCGTGCATCTATAGACGTAGTAAATGCTGTATGATTATCACTAACATTTTTTTTCTCCATGAAGTTAAGATTTAAATTCTCCATGTGAGATTTAGTCATTGCCAAACAAACAATGCCTGTGCCATAATTTACCATAAAAGCCATATGTTCTGGCTTTATTTTCTCAGCTAAGACAATCAAATCGCCTTCATTTTCTCTATTTTCATCGTCAACTAAAATAAATAATTTACCTAAACGAGCATCTTCCAGTACATCTTCAACAGAAGAAATGCCAGGTAGATTCACTGATTTGAAATTAGCTTGTACCATAATCTATTTAAACTCAATCTTAACTATTTTATACAATTTTTCTCCACTTGGCACTACCACTTCTACATATTCACCGACTTTCTTGCCAATTAAAGCACTTCCCAGTGGTGAGCTGCTGGATATCAACTTTTTTGAAACATCAGCTTCATATTCACCCACAATTTTATAAATATATTCTACTTCAGTATCATCATGATTAAACATACTAAGTGTGAGAGTTGCGCCAAACATTACTGTATCACCAGACAAATTTTCCACTTTAATCACTTCTGCATGTGAAAGCTTATTCTCTAGCTCCATTATACGACCTTCAATAAAACCTAACCTCTCCCGTGCAGCATGATACTCTGCATTTTCAGATAAATCACCGTGATCACGAGCATCAGAAATAGCCTGTATAACACAAGGTTTCTCTTCATTTAATTTTTCAACTTCAGCTTGCATAAGCCCAAAACCTTCCTTTGTCATAGGAATCTTATTAATAATGGATGAAGCCATAACCACCACCTAAACGCAATTAAATTGAGTAACAAAATTACTCACAATATTGAAAACATCATTTTTTATACCATCACCCATGTCATTTGACAACTTTTTTAAAACTCCAGGATGCGCAGCATTAAAATAACTAATAAGGTCATGCTCAAATTTACCAACGTCACTTACACTGATATTGCTTAATTGATCATATAGATTAGAAAAAATATACATCAGCACCACTTGCTCTTCTACCGGCATAGGTGAATGTTGCTTTTGCTTTAATAACTCAACAAGGTATCGCCCTTTTTTTAAGGATAATTGAACACTAGCATCAAGATCAGAACCAAATTTCGCAAAATCTTCTAGTTCTCTATATTGAGCTAAACTTAACTTTATAGAACCCGCAACTTTTTTCACAGATTTGAGTTGTGCAGCAGAACCAACCCGCGAAACTGATAACCCTATATTCACTGCAGGACGAAACCCTTTGTGAAATAATTCAGATTCAAGGAAGATTTGTCCGTCAGTAATTGAGATAACATTTGTTGGAACATACGCTGACACATCACCAGCTTGAGTCTCAATAATTGGCAAAGCAGTTAAAGACCCTTGCCCTTTTTCATCAGACATTTTAGCAGCTCTTTCAAGCAACCGAGAATGTACGTAGAATATATCACCAGGGTAAGCTTCACGACCAGGAGGACGCCTGAGTAGTAAGGACATTTGTCTATATGCCACAGCATGTTTAGATAAATCATCGTACACAACTAAACAATGCATTCCATTGTCACGGAAAAATTCCCCAATAGTGCAACCAGCATAAGGCGCTAAAAACTGCATAGGCGCGCAGTCAGATGCACTAGCCACCACTACAGTCGTATATGCCAATGCTCCACTCTCTCTTAGCTTATTTACAACTTTCGCTACTGTTGAAATTTTTTGACCAATCGCAACATAAACACAGTAAACTTTTTGATTATCATCTACTTCATCATTAATCTTTTTCTGATTGATAATAGTGTCCAGAGCAATAGTAGTTTTACCAATTTGCCTATCACCAATAATTAACTCACGCTGCCCTCTACCTATTGGGATTAGCAAATCTATAATTTTCACTCCAGTTTGAAGTGGCTCATGCACAGACTTACGATCAATAATGCCAGGCGCTTTGGACTCTATATCCATCGTGTTTTTAGATCTAATTTCCCCATGACCATCTATAGGATGCCCTAAAGCATTCACAACTCTGCCCAATAACTCATGTCCTACAGGCACTTTAACAACATCACCACTACATTTTACAATATCACCTTCTTTAACATCGCGGTCATTACCGAGTATCACAACTCCAGCTGTGTCATGATCTAAATCAAGAACTATTCCTTCTATGCCGCTTGCAAAAAACACCTTTTCACCGAATTTTGCCTTTTCTAGCCCATAAATGAGCGCGATACCATCAGTTACTGAAATCACCTCACCTATATTTTCTCGCTTTATAGGATTATCAAATGCCCCAACTTTCTCTGTTATTATCTTTACTATTTCAGAAGCATTCATACGATCTGTCATACACAATTCCCTATTTTTAATATTTCCATTTTACTTAAATCAACTAACCTATCTAAGTAACTTTTTAGCGAAGCATCAATCAAATTAAAGCCATATCTAACTATAAAACCACCTAATATGGAAGGATCAACCACATTACTCACTTTTATTATTTTACCAAGAAAACTCAAAGATTCAGTAATTATTTTTATATCTGATTCCTTTAAAGACTCTGCTGATTTGATAGTAATCTCGAATTCATTTTTATTTTCTCTTACAAAATGCAAGAATTTTTCTAATATGGGAATTAAAAAACCAGAACGCTTATTGGCAAATATAACTATGATAAATCTTATTAAATCTTCACTTAAATGCTTTTTCATAGAAAGCATTACTTCTTTTTTGCTTGAAAAAGAGACCCTCGGATTCGATAAATATACCAAAACATCACACTGATTTTCAAAAAAAGCCAACAAAAACTCTACTTCCTTTCTTACAGTATCTAATTTATCACATGCAACATCTAACAGCACTCTAGCATAAGATGAAATTAAATTATTATACTCAGTCTTTCTCATATTTTTAATTACCTATATAAATTTCTCGCCAACTGATCCTTCCATCCAAGCATTTTTTATATAAATAGGTTTACTTTTCAAAGAAAGAAAATATAAATCATACCTAATTGAATGCCCTAAAAACTCAGGATTTTTACTCAAGAAATACTTAGAAGAATTTATAATAGACTGGCACTGAATGTTAGATATCGGTATTTCTTGGCCAAATAAACTTGTTTTAACTTCTATAAAAATAAGCTGTCTTTTTTTCGATACAATTAAATCAACTTCACCGAACTGAGAGCAGTAACGATGTTTTAAAACATCATACCATTTCAATTTTAAATATATTAAAATCAATAACTCACCAAAATAACCTATAAAGTAGCGCAAACCGTTCACCATAAGCAAGCTATAACAAAAAATTAGTTTTGTACTACTACCTTGTCGTCTTCCTGATTTCTGCCATAAGCCTTACCTTTTGCTGAAATATCTCTATCAACTAACTCGATTACTCCCATTGAAGCACAATCACCATTCCGAGTGCCAAGCTTCATTATCCTAGAATACCCACCTTTACGATTCTTATAACGATCAGCTAAAATAGTCAATAACTTATCAACTGTTATCTTATCATTATGAAGGCGCGAAAGTAAAAGTCTTCTACCATGTAAATCATTTTTATTCTTAGCAATTGTAATAAACTTCTCCACATATGGACGAAGTTCCTTAGCTTTTGCTAAAGTTGTTACAATCTGCTCATGATTAATCAATGAGATAGATAGATTCTTTAGCATTGATACCCTATGCTGACTATCACGAGAGAACTTACGCTTTTTTATTCCATGTTTCATATACTACCTAATCTTCATCAGTATGTTGCTTAGCCAACGCTTCTATATCTTTAGGTGGCCAATTTGGTACATCCATACCTAAAGATAAGCCAAAATTGGTCAAAACTGCCTTAATTTCATTCAAAGATTTTCTACCAAAATTAGCAGTCCTGAGCATTTCACCTTCTGTTTTCTGAACAAGATCACCTATATAAGTAATATCCTCATTCTTCAAACAATTATGCGACCTAACAGATAATTCCATCTCATCTACTTTACGTAATAAAACTGGATCATATCCTAAATCTTTAGCACTAGAAGATAAAGAAGTCTGTTGTTTTTTATACCCGACGTCAGAGCTAATAAAAGGTTGAAGCTGTTCCTGCAATATCCTTGCAGCAGAATCAACAGCTTGACTAGGGGAAACTGTACCATCAGTTTCAATTGACAATATTAATTTATCTTTATCTGTCACCTGACCAACACGACTATTCTCTATTCTGTAGGAAACCATTTTGACAGGACTATACAAAGCATTAACAGGAATAAACCCTGTTAAATCCTGCTCATTAATAAGCTTTAAAAATTCATTCTCTTTATATTTTGATACAGGAAGATAACCTTTCCCACTAGAAACATATATAGTCATGTTAAGCTCTACATTTTCTCCTAACGTACATATTAACAAATCTTTATTTACAATAGAGCACTCATCATCAGTCTCTATCATACCTGCCAATACTTCACAAGGACCTTTAACACTCAAATTCAAGGACTTATTAGAAACGCCATCCAGCTTACACCTCAGCATGCTCATATTTAGCACCACATCAGTTACATCTTCTCTGACTCCTTGAACTGAAGTAAATTCGTGCGTTACACCTTCAATTTTTATTCCATAAACAGCACTGCCTCTAAGAGAAGACAGCATTACACGTCTCAGCGCATTACCTAAGGTTAAAGCAAAACCACTTTCGAGTGGCTCTAAGACTATATCGCCTCTTTCACTTGAATCACCTAATATTACTTTAACTGAATTAGGCTTAGTCAACTTATCAACATTGTCACAGACAGAAACACTATCATTATAATACATAAAACAACCTTTTCCAATAATCCTATACTCTTCTTTTCTTTCTTAACCTGCATCCATTATGAGGAATTGCGGTTTTATCTGCAATCGAAGTAACAGTTAACCCACAGCCACGAAGCGCTTTTACCGCAGCTTCAGTACCAAAACCAGGACCACGAACTATTACAGAAACAACCTTCATACCAAATCTCTCTGTTGCGTTCTTCGCAGCAGACTCTGCAGCCTTACCTGCAGCGTAAGGTGTAGATTTTCTTGATCCTGAAAAACCATATGCACCTACAGAAGTTTGATATAATGTATTACCTTGAACATCGGTTACATTCACAAAAGTGTTATTAAAAGTTGCACGAATATGAACAACACCAGTAATAAACTTCTTTGTACTTTTACCAACCGTTTTGACTTTTTTCATTAAAACTCACAACAACAATAAATTTATTTTTTTCCAGCAATAGGCAAACGAGATCTACCTTTACGAGTCTTAGCGTTAGTATGGGTTCTTTGCCCTCTAACAGGTAAACCTTTTCTATGCCTCACTCCTCTATAACATCCCATCTCCACTAAAGACTTTATATTCATAGCTACTTCTTTCCTAAGCTCACCTTCTATAGCATAATTTTGCCTAATGAAGCTGCCAATCTTTTCTATGTCTTCATCTCGTAATTCCGAAACACGCTTCGATCTATCAATTTCACAAGCGTGGCAAATTACATTCGCAGTAGCAATACCTATACCATATATATAAGTTAATGCAAAAGGAACACATTTCTTTACCGGAACATTTATACCTGCAATACGTGCCACTGATACCTCGATATTTTATTAATAATAACTCTTAATTTATACCATAAAACAACTCTGAGTCAAACTAAATTACAAGAAATTTTATTTTCAATCTCTTGCGTCACCTTATTAACGCCCAAATTAGCATCAATTGTTAATAATTTGTCTCTATAATACTCGCGTAAATCCTTCATTTGAAGGTGATATTCGCTTATTCTCTTATTAATTGCAGATATATCAGCATCGTCAATTCTTTTCTCTAATCTCGTACTTTTACATTTAAGACAAGCAGGATTATCACTGCCTTTAAAAGAAGATACACTATATATACTCTTACAATCCAAACATACAAGACGATTTTTTAACCTATCAATCGCAATCTCATCATCAAGCTGCAGCTCAATTACAATATCAACATCCCTTTTATATTTCTCTTGCAAAATTTGAGTCAAAAAATGAGCCTGATTCAAATTTCTAGGAAACCCATCCAGCAAACAATTATCATCCACTAATGCAAGTTGATCGCGCAATAACTCACATATAATATTATCTTGTATTAAATTACCAGACTCGACAGTATCCTTTATTTTTTTACCCAATTCACTACCGCTAGATATAATATTCCTTAATAAATCTCCCACTGAAATTAGTTTTAAGTCATATTTTGCCATTAATAAGCTTGATTGAGTACCTTTACCAGAACCTGGAGGACCAAAAATCGTAATGATCATCTTACTTTCCTCGTTTTAGACTCATATTTCTTTATCCAGCTATCATACCTATTTGAAAAAATATAGGATTGTATTTGCATAATAGTATCGGTAATAACATTCACTATAATCAACAAACTCGTCCCACCAAAAATAAATGGTATATCATAATGATATCTCATGATTTCAGGCACAGTACATATTACCACCAAATACGCAGAGCCAATAAATGTTAATTTGAAAACTATATCTTGAAGGTAATCAGAAGTATGTTTTCCAGGCCTTCTACCAGGAATAAAACCACCATTTTTTTTAAGAAAATCAGCATTTTCCTCTGAATTAAATATAAAATTGGCATAGAAAAAATTAAAAGACACTATAAGTACTAAATAAGCTATGATGTACACTACTTTATTTGCCATAAAGTAATTTAAAATAAAATCAGCAATAGCATGCCCCTTATAGAAATTTGCAATTGAAATAGGTGTCAACAAAATTGCATTAGCAAAAATAGTTGGTATCACACCAGACAAATTAATTTTGAGTGGAATATAAGTAAAATCATCATTATGTAATCTTTTAAATTGCTTTTTGGGATATTGAACAATGACCTTTCTATATGAGGATTCTACAAAAATCACCAAAAGAAGCAGTGAAAAAAATAACACTATAACAAAAAGAATAATAAATAAAGATATGCTCCCATTTTTATTTAACGTGAGTAGAGATGATAAAGCATTGTGTAATTCCGATATTATGCCAGTAAAAATGATTAATGAGATGCCATTACCTACACCATTTGCACTAATTCGCTCACCAAGCCATATCAAAAACATAGTTCCACCTAAAAGGCTGAAAACGCCTATTGTACGAAACATTACACCTGGTTCGATTACAACTAATACGCCTTCTCTATTCATTCCCTCAAGTCCAATCAAAATTGGGATTGATTGAAATACACAAAGCACCATGGTAAGATAGCGTATATAAGAATTCATCTTTCTACGCCCTGACTCCCCATCGTTTTTAACTTCATTAATTCCCTTAATAGCAGAAGATAGCAACTGAATAATTATAGAAGCCGTTATATATGGCATAACATTTAATGCCAAAATAGTCATTCTAGCCAATGCACCGCCAGAAAATAAATTAAATACTCCAAAAACGCCAGCGCCCTCTTTGGGAAATATATCATTAATTATATCAAGATTAATTCCAGGAATAGGAACATAAGTGCCCAAACGATAGCAAATTAAAGCCATTAGTGTAAAAAATATATGCTTTAATAAGTCGCCCTTATATAACAATGCAGGATTTAAACTATTAAATGCGGACTTACTGCTCATAATTTATGATAGTATTTCTACACTACCACCAGCTAAAGCCACAGATTTTTTTGCAGCTTCTGAAGCAAAATCAACATGAAGTGCAAATTTTTTGTTCAATGTACCTTTATTAAGAAGCTTGATTCTATCTTTCATAGATTTTATAAAACCTAGTTTATATAGCATTTCTTTATCTATAACAGAATTTTCTGCTATTTTTCCAGCATCCATCAAGCGCTGCACATCACCAACGTTAATTATAGAGTATATATTTCTGCGTATTGGTTTAAAGCCTCTTTTAGGTAAGCGAGTATATATAGATTGTTGTCCACCCTCAAATCCATTTATAGACACACCACTTCTAGCTTTTTGTCCTTTATGCCCTCTACCAGATGTTTTTCCTTTACCACAACCAATACCCCTACCTAACACCTTAGGCTTCTTTTTTTTAGATAAATTAGTAAATATAGAATTTAATTTTATAGCATCGCTCATACTTTACCTATTTCCAACTATTTCACTAATCTTTTTACCCCTTTTGCCTGCCACTTGGCGAGGAGACAACATAACATCAAAAGCCTTAAATACCGCACATATAACATTATGAGGATTATTTGACCTAGTAGACTTAGCTACCACATCTTTTATACCCAAAACTTCAAAAACAGACCTAATCGCCCCACCAGCAATAATACCTGTGCCGGGTCTTGCTGATCTTAAAACTATCTCACCAGAACAAAATTTAGCTTTAATATCATGATGCAGAGTCCTACCTTCACGTAAGTATACTCTTATCATCGATTTCTTTGCAGCATTTACAGCTTTTATCCTTGCTTCAGCAACCTCTGCATGCTTGCCTATTCCGCATCCTACTTTGCCCTTTCCATCACCAACAACAACCAAAATTGAAAATGAAAATCTTCTACCACCTTTCGTAACAGTTGTTACTCTTCGTACTGAAACTAAAAGCTCTGATAAATCATTATTATTTTGTAAATTCTTTACAGCCATATTAAAAACCTTCTAAAACTTAAATCCAGAGCTTCTTAAAGCTTCAGCAAACTGAGAAACTAACCCTGTATATTTATATGCTCCACGATCAAACACCAGATCTTGCTCTAATTTTAGACCAGATAAGCGCTCAATCATTAAAGAAGAAACCTGTTTTATAGTTTCAGCATTGACTTTTCCCTTACATACATCCTTGATTTTAGCATCTAAAGTAGAAGCTGAAGTGAGAGTTACTCCTTTTACATCATTAATTAACTGGACATAAAAATGCCTATTAGATTTAAATATAGATATACGCAAACGCTCAGCGCTCTTGTCGAGCTTCGCTCTATTACGGAGCTTCCTTTTTTCATGGTTACTTAAAAAATTATACAATCTTTTCATCTTAATTACTTCTTTTTACTTACAACTTTACGCAACATAAATTTACCCTTTATTACAATACCCTTACCTTTATAAGGATCGTACTTCCTAATCCTACATATATCAGATGCCACCATATAGACTTTTTGCTTATCCATACCACTTACTACCAAGTGAGTTGGCTTTATGCACTTAATCTCAACATCTTTAGGCACTTTATATTTAACATTATGGCTATAACCAAGATATAAAGTCAAATACTTCCCATCGCACTCTGCTTTATATCCAACACCATTTATTTCAAGATCAACAGAAAAACCATCAACCATTCCATTAATGATATTATTAATATTACTTCTATAAGTACCCCACATAGGCTTTATTTCATCATAATTATCTTTATCTTGATCCACAGAAAGAAGTAGCTGATTATCAATAACCTGGCATACAACATCACTGATCAAGCTAAGCTCTTTTTCAGCCTTAGCACTCTTTATTAACATCCTACCATTATTATATTCCACTGAAATACCAGCAGGAATATTGATAGGAGCAGCACCTATACGAGACATGAATTTCTCCTATTATTTAAAACACACGACACAAAACTTCTCCACCAACCTTTAATTTATGTGCATTATAATCGGTCATCACTCCTTTGGATGTGGATACAATAAAAATACCAAGACCATTATATGCTTTAGAAATGTCTTTATACTTAGAATAACGACGACAACCAGGCTTTGACACCCTAACTATTTCACTAATTACAGGTGACTTCTCATAGTACTTCAATTTTACAGTAAAAGAAGGTAAATTATCTACAACTTCCTTTTCATAAGCAAGGATATACCCTTCCTCTTTTAAAATCTCCAATATAGAAGAATTCATCTTAGAAAACAGTACCCTTGTCGTCCTATGCATTGCCAATTGCGCATTACGTATTCTTGTTAAAAAATCACCAATAGTATCAGATAACGCCACTATATACTCCTTATATTATATTTACCAACTAGACTTTGTAACTCCTGGAATGTGCCCAAAAGAACATAAATCACGCAAAACAATTCTACACAAACCAAACTTGCTATATACCCCTCTTGGCCTTCCAGTCAATTCGCACCTATTTCTAATCCTAACTTTAGAGGAATTTCTAGGTAATTTCTTGATCAACTTATTTTGAGCCGCAAACCTCTCACTAATAGATAAATTCTTATTATTTATTATAGATTTCAACTCTGCCCTTTTTTCCTTATATTGATCGCACAACTTTATCCTGCGAAGATTTCTTTCTATCATAGATTTTTTTGCCATATATCTCTTCTCTCAATTAATCAAAAAAAGGAAATTTAAAAGCTACTAATAACTCCTTTGCTTCCTTATCACTAGCTGCAGTTGTTACAATATTAACATCCATACCTATAATCTTACTTATTTTATCGTAATCTATTTCTAAAAATGATATATGCTCCTTTATACCGAAGGAAAAATTACCATTACCGTCAAACTGCTTTACACTAAAACCTCTGAAATCTTTTTCCCTTGGCAAAGCAATATATACCAATCTTTCTAAAAACTCATACATTTTGTCTCTACGCAAAGTCACTTTACAACCTACTTTAGCATCTTTTCTAATTTTAAAACCAGAAATAGATTGTTTTGCAGAAGTCGATACAGGTTTTTGCCCTGCAATTAAATATAAGCTCTCAAGCGGTTCATCTATTGCTTTACTATCTGCAGCAGCATCTCCAACACCCATATTAATACAAACTTTTACAAGCTTAGGCACTTGCATTATGTTGCTGTAATTAAACTTATCCTTTAAGGACTTTACTACGCTATCTTTATACAATTCTTTAAACATATCAACCTAATCTATCACTTCTCCAGAAACTTTCGCAAAACGCACTTTTTTACCATCTATAACCTTAAATCCAACTTTAGTTGCAGTTTTATATTTAGGATCTAATGTTGCAACGTTGGATATATCAACAGGTAACTCTTTAGTTAATATACCACCACTATTACCACCCCTCGGTTTAGTATGCCTCTTGCAAACATTGACCCCAGAAACAATTACTTTCCTTTTATTATCACGCGCTACAACCTTGATTACTTTACCAATTTTTCCTTTATCTTTACCAGTTAAAATTATAACGTCATCACCACTTCTTATCTTAGCACTCATTATAAAACCTCAACAGCTAGTGACATTATTTTCATAAAAGCACCAGACGATAACTTTTTCACCGGACCAAATACCCGTGTGCCAAGTGGCTCGCCTTGATTATTAATTAAAACTACAGCATTGCTAGAAAAACGAATCACAGAACCGTCAGACTTCCTAATAGCCTTTTTCACTCTCACAATAACTGCTCTATATACTTTCCCTTTCTCAACCTTTCCTCTTGGAGTAATAGATTTAGTAGATACAATAATCGTATCACCTACAGTTGCAGATTTTCTGCCACCCAATAAACCAATACAAAGCACCGCACGCGCACCAGAATTATCAGCTACTTCCAACAATGTATTCTTCTGAATCATATAAATATCCTATTTAATTTGAGCTATTAACAACAACCCATTTTTTAGTCGCAGAAATAGGCTTATGTTCTTGTATTGAAACCTTATCCCCTTCTTTACAACTATTATTCTCATCATGTGCTGTATATTTCTTATATTTTTTTATAACTTTTTTATACAGCTTATCTTTATACACTTGCAATACTGAAACTTTTACAGTCTTATCACACTTAGTCTTAATTACAGTACCACAAAAAACCTTCTTAGGCATTCTTTTCCTCTCTTTTTCTTTCATTTAATGCAGTTAAAATACGAGCTATGCTCTTTTTTATCAAACCAAAACGCGAAATATTATTAGACTGGCCTAATTTTTTTTGAAAAACCAAATTAACAAACTCCTTTCTCAAATTCACGAGAATCTCATGTAATTCCTGCGAAGATTTCGATCTAATATCAGTTATATCCATTGCAACCCCATTTAATTATGATTAGATATAAATTTACACTTTATGGGAAGCTTAGCAGTTGCCTTATCAAGCGCTAATTTCGCTAAATGCATTGGAACATCATTACTAATTTCAAATAAAACCCTGCCAGGCTTAGCTTTAAATACCCAAAACTCAACACTACCTTTTCCCTTACCCATACGCACATCCGCTGGCTTTTTACTAACAGGAGTGTCAGGAAAAATCCTTATCCAGACTTTACCAGAACGTTTTAAAGTTCTAGATATCACACGCCTTGCAGTTTCAATATGTTTAGATTGAATCCTACCAGCTTCCATAGCCTTTAGACCATAATCTCCAAAAGATAGCGTACTGCCACCTTTCGTGTTACCCTTAATTCGTCCTTTAAATACTTTTTTATATTTACTTTTTTTGGGAACAAACATTTCAATATACCTAATTAGTTACCAATATAAACCCAGACCTTAACTCCTATAATGCCATATATAGTTTTCGCTTCAGCAAAAGCATAATCTATATTAGCACGTAAAGTATGCAAAGGCAAACGGCCTTCTTTATACCACTCAGTACGAGCTATCTCAGCTCCGCCAAGACGCCCAGAACAACTTACTTTAATACCTTTACCACCCATCCTCAAACAACTTTGAATGGCCTTTTTCATTGCCCTTCTAAATGAAACCCTTTTTTCCAACTGTTGCGTAATGCTGTTTGATATTAAAGTTGCATCTATCTCAGATCTCTTAATCTCCACTACATTCAATTCTACACTATTTTTCACCTTTTCAGCTATTTTTTGCTTCGTCTTTTCAATATCTGCGCCTTTCTTACCTATTATTACTCCAGGCCTAGCAGAATGTATTGTTACAGATACCAAATCAACCTTACGCTCAATAATTACTTTAGAAACACCAGCATGCTTAAAAGATTTATTTATATAGCTACGAATATATAAATCTTGATGCAACCTTTGCTTATAATCTTTATTAGCATACCAAATAGAATCCCAGGTATTAGTATTTATTTTTAACCTGAATCCTATAGGATTAACCTTTTGTCCCATATCTTATACTTCCTTTTCTAACTTCTTATTTTTTACTAGCTGTACAACTTCTCCCAATTTTATAGTTATATTGCTATAACGCTTACTAATTCTATTAGCTCTACCCATAGCTTTTGGATATACCCTACGCAAAGTAAAAGACTTGCCTATTAAAATCTCTTTTATATATAAATTATCGATATCCAACCCATAATTATATTGAGCATTAGCAATTGCAGAGTTTAATACTTTACTTATAAGACCAGCAGCTTTCTTTTCACAAAATTTTAATTGCACCGTAGCAAAAGAAACTTTCTTATTACGCACCAAACCAGCAGCCAAATTCAACTTACGAGGAGTTGATTTTAAAACTTTAGAGCTAGCTTCAACTATTACATCCCTGTTTTTCATATCAATTACCTTCTTGTCGCCTTTTTATCACCACTATGCCCAGCAAATTTGCGAGTAGGTGAAAACTCACCAAATTTACGTCCTATCATATTTTGATCACTAATATTAACAGGAATATAATCCTTACCATTATAAACAGCAAAACTATATCCCAAAAACTGAGATAGTATTACAGAAGACCTAGAACGTATTTTTATCTTCATACTACGAGTCTGAACACCACCCTTCTCACTTAACACCCTCCATTTTCGTAATACAGAAGGATGACAAAAAGGCGGCTTCCACACGGATCTACTCATAAATTACCCTTTTAATTGTTTTATATACTTATTACTAGCTTTATTTTTCTTTCTAGTTTTCTTACCCTTAGTTGCAACACCCCAAGGAGTAACAGGATGACGTCCACCAGAAGTTTTCCCTTCCCCTCCTCCATGAGGATGATCAACAGGATTCATGGCAACTCCACGAACACTAGGTCTAACTCCGAGCCACCTATTCCTTCCAGCCTTGCCCAATTTTCTATTTTTATGATCAGAGTTAGACACTACACCAATAGTAGCCTTGCAAGCAGATAAAATCAACCTCACTTGACCAGATCTGAGACGCAATAAGACATATTGACCATCACGACCAACGATCTGTGCATAGCAGCCAGCAGATCTAGCAATTGCAGCACCATTACCTGGCTTAAATTCAATATTATGTACAAAAGCACCAACAGGTATATGCTTGAGTAGCAAACAATTCCCTGGCAGGATATCAGCATCACTTCCAGACATAATAACATCACCAGGTTTCATACCCTGAGGAGCTAATATATAAGACTTAGTACCATCTTCCTTATATGACACTAATGCTAAAAACGCACTTCTATTCGGATCATATTCTATCTTTTCAACTACCGCTTGATCATTTCTATTACGTTTAAAATCTACAATTCTATAAGTCTGTTTATGACCACCACCTTTATGACGAGTTGTAATCCTACCATAATTATTTCTTCCACCAGTAGAACTTTTACCACGCGTAAGACACTTTTCTGGCTTATCTTTTGATAAACCAACTCTACTTACTAAAACAGTTCCACGAGAAGATGGAGTAACAGGATTAAGAAATTTTATACCCATATTAAACACTCATTATATCTAATTTTTGACCATCCATTAAAGAAAAATAAACCTTCTTTTTTTGTTTTTCACAACCAACCACACCCCTAAAGCGCCTAGATTTAGGCTTAATTTTAAGAACATTCATAGAAGAAATTTTAACATCAAACAAAGATTCTATTGCTAATTTTATTTGACGCTTACTTGCATTTGCAAATACATACAAAGAATATTTATTAAATTTCTCCCTTAAAAAAGAAGCCTTCTCTGTAAGTATAGGAGACTTTATTATATTATTATATTTAATCATAGCAATCTACCTTCAAGATGCTTCAAAGCATCACTTGTCAACATCACACACTCATGATTTAGTATATCAAAAACATTTAACCCTATAGGCTTAATTAAATCTACATAGTGCAAATTTCTAGCAGCACGCAGTAAGTCGTCGCTATAATCACCCACTATGAGAAAAGAAGAAAATTTAAAATTTTGAATATATTGACACATCTCAGATGTTTTTTTGATATCAACGTTTAAATTATCAAGAATAATCACTTGATTATTTAAATGTTTTAAAGATAAAGCAATTCTTAAACCAAGCTTGCGCACTTTCTTATTAAGAGAATAAGCATGACTCCGAACAACAGGGCCAAAAATAATTCCACCACCTCTAAATTGAGGAGAACGCAAACTCCCTTGTCTTGCCCTACCAGTCCGCTTTTGACCATAAGGCTTAGCAGTCGTACCGGAAACATCACTAATACCTTTTGTTTTATGAGTACCAGCTCTTCTCTTCGCTAATTGCCATCTAACTATATCATGCAAAATACTCATCTTTTGCTTAACAGAAAATATCAAAGGATTAAGCTGGGCAGTGCCCACATCGCTATTAGATAAATTCACCAACTTACATTCCATAATTAACTCACTACACTACTATCATCACTCATATTATCTGACAAAAAACCTACAGGAAAAGGAACGTCTTTATGTAAAGATTTCTTGACCGCATCCCTCACGAAAACACAAGAAGTTTTAAATCCAGGAACATTATTGCCCTTTACAGCAATGATACCGTTTTCATGATCAATAGCTAATATCCTCATATTTTGGACAGTCACTCTGCTATTACCCATATGACCAGCCATTTTCTTTCCTTTAAACACTCTACCTGGATCCTGACATTGACCAGTAGAACCTTGCGATCTATGAGCAATAGAAACACCATGAGATGCTCTAAGCCCACTAAAATTATGTCGCTTCATCACACCAGCAAATCCTTTACCTATAGAATAACCTGTAATATCAAGATACTGACCAACTACAAAATGATTAACACCTACCTTCTTACCGCATTCTATTCCTGATAGATCATTCAATCTACTTTCGTATAATTTACATTTATTACTTATGCCAATTTTTTTCAAATATTCTAGCTGAGGCTTTGCAATATTTTTAAAATCTCCAACACCTAAAATAACTGAGTTATAGCCACATTTATCTTGTTTTTTTACATCAATAATACAAGTTTCACTGAGGCGCAATAAAGTTACAGGTGTGCAGCCAGTAGCTGAATATATAGATGTATGACCAATATTTGTCATTAATAAACCAATTCTTCTCAGCGAATTTATTCTCTTCATTATTACTCTCTTAAACCTTAACTTCCTTAACTTTCAAATCGACTTCCACACCAGCAGAAAAAGATAAACCTGTAAGCATCTGCATCATAGTAGGAGTAAGATCATGCAAAACAATCAAACGCCTAGAAATTCTCATTTCAAACTGCTCACGAGATTTTTTATCAACGTGAGGAGACCTGTTGACAGTAAATTTAGAATCCTTTCTCGGTAATGCAATCGGACCAGATAACTTTGCACCAGATCGCTTTAACTCATCAATAAATTTTCGAACGCATCTCTCTAATAAAGAACAATCAAAAGCCTTAATGTTAATATATATATCCTGCTTCATCTTAACTACTTACTCACTCTAAAATCTCAGAAACAACGCCAGAACCAACAGTCCTACCGCCTTCTCTTATCGCAAAACGCAAGCCCTTATCCATTGCTATGGGCACTTGCAACTCCACTTCTATACTTACATTGTCACCTGGCATTACCATTTCTTTTCCATCGAGCAACTTTATACTTCCCGTTACATCGGTCGTTCTTAAATAAAATTGCGGCTGGTAATTTGCAAAAAATGGCGTATGCCTGCCTCCTTCCTCTTTCTTCAGTATATAAACCTCTGCCTTAAACTTCTTGTGAGGCTTTATCGACCCCGGCTTTGCTAATACTTGCCCTCTCTCTACTTCTTCTCTTTTTGTTCCCCTCAGTAATATTCCAACATTGAGTCCCGCACTGCCTTTATCCAGCAACTTCTTGAACATTTCCACGCCCGTACATATCGTCTTTTGCGTATCTTTCAAACCTATTATCTCTATTTCATCACCAGTCTTTATTTCTCCACACTCTATCCTTCCTGTTACCACAGTTCCACGCCCTGATATCGAAAATACATCCTCAATCGGCAATATAAATGGCTTTTCTACAGGTCTTGGTGGAATTGGCACATACTCATCCAATTTTTCCATCAATTTAGCTATTGATTTTTTGCCATATTCGCTATCCTCATCCTCAAGCGCCTTGAGTGCTGAACCAACCACAACAGGCACATCGTCTCCAGGATAGCCGTATTTAGTCAACAACTCCCTGATTTCCATTTCCACTAAATCTATCATATCAGGGTCAGCAACATCGGCTTTGTTTATATAGACTACGATACACCCAACTCCAACTTGCTTCGCGAGCAATATATGCTCTCTGGTTTGCGGCATCGGTCCATCAACCCCTGATACCACCAATATCGCTGCATCCATCTGCGCCGCACCCACAATCATATTTTTCACATAATCGGCATGTCCAGGGCAGTCAACATGTGCATAATGGCGAGTCTCGCTCTGATACTCAACATGCGCAGTTGCTATTGTTATTCCCCTTTTTCTCTCTTCTGGGGCTTTATCTATCTGATCATACGCTACGAAACTTCCATAATGTTTTGTTATTGCAGCCGTTAACGTCGTCTTTCCATGATCCACATGCCCTATCGTTCCCACATTTACATGCGGCTTTCCAAATGCTTCTACTACTGTTGTCATAATTTAAACTTTTTTACCTAAATACAAATACATCAATAAATAATATGTTGATTTTATAAAAATACAACAAAAAAAAGAGCGGATAGTGGGAATCGAACCCACGTCACTAGCTTGGAAGGCTAGAGCTCTACCATTAAGCTATACCCGCGCAATGGAGGAGGTAGGATTCGAACCTACGTACGCTCACGCGGACAGATTTACAGTCTGTTACCTTTAACCACTCGGTCACTCCTCCACAAAAATTGTTAAGAAAATACTATTTTAGCATCTTAACCGGAGCTTTCATTGCACTTAATACTAAACACCTAAAATTAAAAAATCAAGCAATAAAACTTGGGTTTTACTAAGAACACACAGATTTCATCTTATATGATGCGATGTTATCAATAAAACGTCTAAATAAATAATGCGAATCATGCGTTCCAGGAGCTTCTTCTGGATGATATTGCACTGAAAAAACTGGATAATCCTTCATCATCACGCCCTCTATACTATTATCAAATAATGAAATATGAGTAACCTCAATATTACTTGGCAAAGAATCTGAATCAACAGTAAATCCGTGATTTTGGCTAGTAATCTCAATTTTCCCACTACTTACATCATAAACAGGGTGATTGCTTCCGCGGTGACCATTTTCCATTTTGATAGTCTTTGCCCCCATGGTTATTGCAAGTAATTGATGTCCCATGCATATACCAAAAATTGGTATTTTAGATTTTATAATTATATCTATCTCTGGAACTACACTCTCTCCTATTTCCTCCGGATCGCCAGGACCATTTGAAATCACCACACCATCTGGATTCATGTTTAATATTTTTTGAGCAAAACCTGGACTTGGTTTGATTAGCTCCACTGCACACCCAAGCTCCATTAAGCGCAAAACTATACTGATTTTTACACCAAAATCAACTACGGCTACTTTATATTGCGCATTAAGATCTTTTTTTACATTACTATGCAAACTAACCTTATTAGTTATTCCTATTCCATTTACAGATTTATACTCTTTTAACTCATCATAGATTCCAGTGTCAAGCGCTGGAGTGACACCAAAATCAGATGGCAATGAGCATATCATTCCATTTTGAGATCCATGCTCTCTCAAGTGCCTAGTCAAAGCCCTGGTGTCAACCCCTGAAATTCCAACTATATTATTTTTCTTGAGCCAATCACTCAGATTTATATATGAAGATGTGTGTGATGCATATGAAATCTCTCGCACAACAACACCACTTGCAAAAATTTTTTCTCCCTCATTATCCTTGTAGTTTATTCCAACATTACCAATATGAGGAAAAGTAAACGTTATAATCTGATCAGCAAAAGAAGGATCAGTGATAGTATGTTGATATCCTGTCATACCAGTAGTAAAACAGACTTCACCTATGCACTTGCCTTTTTTGCCTATCGACTTTCCCCGAAAGCATTTACCATCTTGTAAAACTAAAACTGTGTCCTGCACTTTATTATCTATTTAATCGATTCATAAAGAGTATACAAGAATTTCAAATAATACGTAAGCCTGAAAAATACTAAACCTACCTTCTCAATTTGTGTGATTAAACAACTCAAAATTATAAGCAGCTTTTCCTTCTTATATTGTCAATATTATAGGACATTTTACTTTTATGGACAGGTAATATCTGTTACAGTCCATGCTTCACATTAGCTTGAATCTCATGGATAGAAAAATTTGTCTCATCACAGGAGCGTCATCTGGAATTGGAGAAAGTCTAGCACTGTTACTCATTAAGGATGGGTGGTTTGTGGTTGGCGTTGCAAGGCGCACTGAAAAATTGGAAAAATTAAAAGAAGAATTAGGTAGTAATTTTTTACCTATAACGTGTGATGTAGGCAATAGCGAAAATATTAGAAATTCGTCTGATTTTTTAAAAAGGCAAAATATTACACCAAATCTCTTTTTCCTTAATGCAGGATGTGGTGAGATAGAAAATGAATTTCATACCGACACTCATAGAAAAACATTTGAAACTAATTATTTTGGGGTTATTAACTGGATTGAAGAATGGCTTAGTTACAACCATTCAGCAACTTTTGTGACAATATCCTCTCTTGTTGCTGTGCATGCAACGCCACATGCTTCTGCATATTGTGCAAGCAAAGCAGCACTAAGAAGTTGTTTTGAATAACTAAAAATTCAATATGCTAATAGCACCACAAAATTTATTACTGTGATGCCAGGACCTGTAAAAACTGACATGTTTAAAGCTAACAAATCACTTCCATTCATATGGGAATCACAAAAAGCTGCAGCACATATTCTAAAAAATGTATTTAAAGAGAAGAAAATTATAGCGTTTCCAACCTTTTGGAATTTATTTTTTCATATCTTACGCATTCTCCCAACTAAAACGGTTGCAAAAATCTTACGATAATCATCAGATACCGATCTATCAAAAAAGAATTCACCACTTTGTAAAATCGCAACCTCTTCACAAAAAATTCCAAATTTAATCATGAAGCAACAGAAAATAGCATACGAAAACTTTTTTAAGCACCTCTCTGATGTAGAACATATCTATTGACTATTTGCACATTTTATATTAAGCATAATATTATTGTGAAATTATAGGGTTTTTATGCATTCAAATACAGCTCAACATAACAAAGTAAATAATAAGTTGTTAATAGGAGCTGCTGCATTATTTGTTGTGATGTCCCTGCCATCAATTTTTATTCTAGCTAAAGTAGCAATAGGGTTAGCTATGCTCTCAGTTGGAATAATAGCTTTTAAAGTTACTCTGAAAGTACTGCTAAATACTTTAGAGCAAAGTGAAACTAATAAAAATCATTCCATACGAGATAAAATAATAAATATTGCTATTGGACTAACATCTGTATTTATAGGCGCATTATCATTATTAATAATGGCAAAAACAGGATTAATTGCTGTATGCGCTGCTTTTACTGCTCTTGTTTTACATGAATATACAAAATCTGAGGAAAAAGAAGCTGCAAAAAAAGATCAACCTCTCAAGTCAAGTGAAAAAGACGGATTTATATACCTAGAACAAGGAAGTGCACCTATTCATAATGAAGAAAAAAGTAAATCTATAAATGAAATATTCGATGAAACAGCGGTTCGTATAGTAGAATGTGCAACTAAACTTTGTATCACTGGTGTTGAAAAATTCTCTCCAGCGCAAAATCTTCAAGCAGAAAGCCGCCAGGTATAATTTTATCTGGCCTTATTTTGCATTCCAGTCCTTTTCAAATATCGCAAGTCCCTGATCAGTCAGTGGATGGTGAATTAATTGTCTTAGTATTTTTGCTGACACAGTAATTGAATCAGCTCCGAGCCTTGCAGCTTCCACAACATGTGCTGGGCTTCTTACCGACGCAACAAGAATTTTAGTATCAAAATCGTAGTTAGAATATATAGTGCATATATCCTCAATGAGAGACAATCCATCATAACTGATGTCATCTAAACGACCAACAAAGGGGGAAATAAAACAAGCACCGGCCTTAGCGGCGAGCAGTGCTTGTCCAGGAGAAAAACATAATGTGATATTAGCATGCACGTTATGCTCTGTCAACAACTTTTTACAAGAAATTAATCCTTCATGTGTAAGTGGTAATTTTACTACAATATTATTAGAAATTTTTGCTAGATTTAGCCCTTGCTTTATCATCTCTTCATGATTATCGGCAACCACTTCAACGCTTACAGGCCCATCTATAATAGAGCATATTTCAGACACCAAACCTTTATATTGATCCTTGCGTCCAGATTTTGCTATTAATGAAGGATTGGTTGTTATCCCGTCAATAAAATCTTTTAACTCTTCAATTTCCTTTAAATCAACACTATCAAGAAAAATTTCCATATTATTATCCTATTAAAAAATTATTTTTGTAAAATCTTGTCATCCCATAGCTTGACCATAAAATCCAATTGTCAAAATTTCTAGATCCCAGTGTCACGCACTGGGATGACAAAGATGAGCACTTGGATAACAAGGAAGTGATAATCGACCTATGGCCAAGTACATAACTATACGAACGTTCAGTAAGGCAAGATGTCATTCCAGTACCACCTCCTCTTGTCATCCCAGTGCGTGACACTGGGATCTAGATATAAAAATATTTGAAAATTATACAACGGACAACAGATTGTAGGAGCGTATGTTAAAATAATGCCCATGATGAAAATAAGATAGATCCCAGTGTCACGCACTGGGATGACACCATTTTTTGTACTTTCGCCTTCAAAGGTACAACGTTCATATAGTAGTGGACTCGACCATAGGATCCAGTTGTCAAAATTTCTGGATCCCAGTGTCACGCACTGGGATGACAAAAGTCGGACTACACGGATAACAAAAAAAGAGCACCTAGAGAGATTTGCCATCAAGATAACTCAAATATATATTAGCCCTTTTATCTTTGAATGACTTCTCATCATGAGTCAAATTATCAAAAATATGAACATGACTCGCTATAATGCTACAATTATTATCTGCAACTTCTAATATACCATTATCAATTACAATTTTTTCTTCTTGTTGATTATTTATCTTAACAGTCACTATACCAGGCAATATATAAATTAAATAAGGAGCGTGATTAGCTAAAATCATAAATTCCCCCTCTAGTCCACTCAGTGTAAGAGAAACTACATCACCGAATTGAATTTGATTATCAGGAGAAAAAAACTGTACTTTAAAAGTATCCATAATCTTTAATTTTTAGCTTCAGCTTTTATTAATTCAGCCTTCTTTATTGCTTCATCTATATTTCCTACCATATAAAAAGCAGCCTCTGGCAAGTGATCATATTTACCCTCAATAATACCTTTAAAACTAGAAACAGTATCAGAAAGTGAAACAAATTTACCAGGCATACCAGTAAATATTTCTGCAACATGGAAAGGCTGAGAAAGAAATTTCTGAATTTTACGAGCTCTATCAACAATAATTTTATCTTCATCAGACAACTCATCCATACCAAGTATGGCAATAATGTCCTGTAAGGATTTATAAGTTTGCAAGATACGCTTTACTTCGGAAGCAATATTATAATGTTCCTCACCAATTATTTCAGCAGACAAAGACTGAGAAGTTGAATCAAGTGGATCAACAGCAGGATATATTCCCATTTCAGCTATTTGCCTCGATAATACCGTAGTAGCGTCAAGGTGAGAAAACGTAGTTGCCGGAGCTGGATCAGTTAAGTCATCTGCAGGAACATATATGGCCTGAACAGAGGTAATAGAACCAGCTGTTGTTGAAGCTATTCTCTCTTGCATTGCACCCATGTCAGTTGCAAGTGTTGGCTGATAACCAACGGCTGATGGTATTCTTCCAAGCAAAGCAGAAATTTCAGAACCAGCTTGAGTAAATCTAAAAATATTATCTACAAAGAATAAAACATCTTGGTTTTCCTTATCACGAAAATACTCTGCCATAGTAAGCGCTGTTAAAGCAACCCTAGCTCTCGCCCCTGGAGGTTCATTCATCTGACCATAAACCAAGACAGCTTGAGATTTTTCATGATCATCTATATTAATTACATTTGAAGTAATCATCTCATGATAAAGGTCATTACCTTCACGCGTTCTTTCCCCTACCCCTGCAAACACAGAAAATCCTTTATGGGCTTTTGCTATATTATTAATTAATTCCATTATCAGGACTGTTTTACCAACACCAGCTCCACCAAATAAACCGATTTTGCCACCTTTCAGATAAGGAGCAAGCAGATCTATAACTTTTATTCCAGTAACTAAAACTTCCTCTTGTATCCTTTGCTCTGTAAAACTTGGCGGCGCCCTGTGTATAGGCTCTAAGTCACACTTTCCATTCAGCGGACCACGCTCATCTATAAGCTCTCCCACAACATTAAAAATTCTTCCTAAAGTTGCGCGCCCAATTGGCACTGATATTGGAGCACCAGTATCAACAAACTCGTCATTCCTTGATATACCATCCGTGCTATCCATTGCAATGCAACGAACCACGCCATCACCTGCATGTTGTGAAACTTCTAAAATTAATTCCTTGTCTTTGTATTTTGATTGACTTTTTAAAGCATTAAATATCTGAGGTAACTCGCCATCAAATCTTAAGTCAATAACTGCTTGAGTTACTTTAACTACCTTACCTACATTCATCTTTTTATTTTTACCGCTTGACACTACAAAAGAACTTCTAAAAAAAACAAATTTTATATTGTTAATAGAAATTTTGCAACATTAAAACGTTTGCTAGTTACGCTTTATTATAAACAGTGCAAATGCATTGAGCAACCAAGTAATAATAAAGAGCACTAAACTAAGCGCATAAGCAGCAAGAGTTTGCACACTACTGAAGTCCTGATCTCCAGTGAGTAGTGTAGCAATTTGCACAGTGATGGTAGTCACTGAATGAAGAGGATTAAAAGTCAAATTTGCGTTGATACCAACAGCCATTAATACAATCATTGTTTCACCTATCACCCTTGAAATTGATAATAAAATTGCACTTAAAATTGTAGGCATTGCATATGGTATTGTTATATGCCATATAGTTTCCGCTGGAGTTGCTCCAAGCGCCATAAAGCCATAACGCAAGCTTTTTGGTACAGACCTTATTGCATCTTCAAGTAATGAAATAATAAAAGGAAGAATCATTATTCCAATTGCGAGCCCAGCAACCA
This sequence comes from Wolbachia endosymbiont of Folsomia candida, assembly GCF_001931755.2. Lineage (NCBI taxonomy): Bacteria > Pseudomonadati > Pseudomonadota > Alphaproteobacteria > Rickettsiales > Anaplasmataceae > Wolbachia > Wolbachia endosymbiont of Folsomia candida. The sequence goes on along the minus strand of NZ_CP015510.2, from coordinate 157,789 downwards.
ATGCACTCTCTGAATGTATACTCAAACCAAATAAATTTGCTATCTGTTTGATAAAAGAAGACAGAAAAACAACCGAGAAATATCCATATACAACTGTAGGAATAGCCGATAAAACCTGCAAAGCTGTGTTAACAACATAACGCACTTTCTCACTGGCATATTCACTAATATATATTGCAGAAAATAAACCAAGCGGAATAACAACTATCATCGCTACAATGGTTATGAGCAACGTACCAACTAAAAGCGGAGCTATACCAAAACATCCTATCTTTTCTTCATTGATGATTACTGCGTTATGGCTCCATTTCAGGCAAAACAAGAACTCTGAAAGAGACACTTTGTTAAAAAAACCAATAGATTGAGTAAAAATGGATAGCATTATAAATAAAGTGATAAGGAATGATATAGCTAAAGCAATAAATAGTGAAAGCTTTATTATCTTATTCCTTTTACTTTTAAAGATAAAAGCAAACACCAAAAAAAATAATGCAAATATGAATAAGGCTGTTATCACGCTTGATATAAACTCATTTTTAATATATTAGTAATTCTACTTTACAATAACATTTAAGCATTATTTGACAATGAAGTAAAATAATCTAAAATAAGTAATTATATATAATATAAGAACAATGAAGAGAACATTTCAACCAAAAAATTTAATAAGAAAGCGCAGGCATGGCTTTCGTTCACGTATGGCAACAAGAGCTGGAAGAAACATCCTCAACAGGCGCCGCTCACTCGGATGTAAGAAATTATGCGCATAGTTAAACTATCGAGCATAAAAAAAAAGATTTTTCCTTTGCTTTCAAAAATAGGTTGATATCTAAAAGTCTTTTTTATCGTGGGCTTTATATATCGTTATACGCTATAAAGGAAAGAGAACCTGAAAAACACATCCACACCGTTAGAGTAGGCCTCGCCGTCAGTAAAAAAACAGGAAAAGCAAATAAAAGAAATAAAATCAAAAGACGGTTACGAGTGCTTGCTAAAACTAGCATTTTAAATCCAAGCAATGTAGGACACTACTACATAATATTAACTAATAAAAATATTATGCAAGCAAGTTATCAAAATTTACAGAAAGATCTAACTATTTGCTTAAAAAGAATAAAATAAGAAAAAACCTCAATTAAAGTATTTACAATTACTTTTTTAATGATAGTATGAATAAAATTATTTAAAATAAAGTTAATAGGTGTTTAATGGTAGGGGATAACTTTCAACAAAAAATGGCAGAAATACTTGCATGGTTTGAAAAAAATATATTAGGTGCAGGAGGTCCTGAGCGTCGAGGGTTAGAAATTGCAAAATCAGCAATGCTACAATTAAATTATGTTATTGAAAGCAGTATGAATGATAGACCTGATATACAACAGAGTTTATTTCAGGAAAATAACAAAGCTTTAGAAGAACCTCTCTCACAATTATCAGAACACACTATCAAGCAAGTAAAAGAAAGAAATAGACAACCTGGTAGCAGTAAATAAGATTTACTAGAAAAACCAAGCGATTTTTTTTAAATAAGTAATTGTCACCCCAGCTTCCATACTGTTGTCATCCCAATGCGTGACATACAACTGTACGAACTTCTAGTTTAACGCGTATAATCGTGTTGTCATTCCAGTGCATGACACTGGAATCTAGTCTTCTTACTTAATAATTTCATCATATAAACCTTTCCAATCTGGGTTTTCTTCTTCAATTAAATCAATTTGCCAAATTCGCTTAATTAAATTTGATGTTATACCAGCATATAAAGTACCATTACGCTCACTTGCAATTATATAAATATAATAGTTTTTCATATATAATGAATAAATTTACTGGATCCCAGTGTCTGGGCACAGGGATGACACCCTTAGTTGATACTTAATACCAGTCCTATCGCTTTACGGGATGTTCGTACAGTTGTATGTAATGCTACTTGCATGACACCATTTTTTGTACTTCTTCCTTAAAATTGCAATGTTTGTACAGTTGTATGCGTAACACTGGAATGGAAACATCGGAGCAACACAACAGTTGCTCCAAATAGCTTCTGTATATTAGAATCCGCCCATACCGCCCATTCCACCGCCTCCCATAGGAGAAGCGTTATCATCTTTGCTTGGAACATTAACTATAATAGCTTCAGTGGTAATGAGCATAATTGCAATAGATAACGCCGTTTCAAAAGCAACACGTGCTACTTTTGCTGGATCAATTACACCAGCTGCAAATGCATTAGCATAGTTCATAGTTTCAACGTTATAAATCAGCTCTTGATCATTTTGTTTTAATAAATGATCAACTACAACAGCAGATTCTAACCCTGCATTCTCAACTATTTTTCTAATTGGAGCACTTAGAACTTTCTTGACAATGTTTATCCCTATTTGTTCTTCATCACTTCCACCCTTTAATTTTTCAAGAACAGATGAAGCATAAAGAAGCGCAACTCCGCCACCTGGAACTATACCTTCTTCAATTGCAGCTCTTGTTGCATGCAGCGCATCCTCAACCCTATCTCTACGTTCTTTAACTTCTACTTCAGTTGCTCCACCAACTTTTAACACTGCAACGCCACCTGATAATTTCGCTAAACGTTCTCTTAGCTTTTCTTTATCATAGTCAGAAGTTGAAGCGTCAATTTGAGATTTAATTTGCTCGATTCTAGCTTTCACTGCGTCAGAGTCACTATTCTCACTAACAATTGTAGTGTTATCCTTAGTGATTTTAACATTTTTTGCAGTACCAAGATCTTCAAGCGTTAAATCTTCCATCTTGATCCCAAGTTCGTCTTTTATGACATACTTAGCGCCAGTTAAAGTTGCTATATCCTCAAGTATTTCTTTTCTTCTGTCACCAAAACCTGGAGCTTTTACAGCAGCAATTTTTAAACCACCGCGCAACTTGTTAATAACCAAAGTGCTTAATGCTTCACCTTCGATATCCTCTGCAATAATGAGTAGAGGTCTACCAGACTTAACAACCGCCTCAAGGATAGGAAGTAATGGTTGTATTATATTTAGTTTTTTCTCTGTAATTAAGAGATATGGACTATCGAGTTCCACTATCATTTTTTCATTATTTGTAATAAAGTACGGAGAAAGATAACCACGATCAAACTGCATACCAGTAGTAAGCTCAACTTCTAACTCTTTTGAACCTTTACTCTCTTCAACAGTAATCACCCCTTCTTTTCCAACTTTTTTAACAGCATCAGCAATACTATTACCTATATCTTTATCACCATTAGCAGAAATTGTAGCAATTTGCCCCAACTCATCTAACTTATCTAAAGACACTGTACGTGACATAGATTTTATTTGTTTCAATACCTCTTCTTTTGCCTTCAATATGCCATTTTTAATAGCAATTCTGTTAACACCAGCAGAAATAGGCCTATAAGCCTCTTCTACCATTTTACCAGCTAATATAGAGCATGTTGTTGTACCATCGCCAACTTTATCATTACACTCAGAAGTACTTTTAATAAACATGCTCATCAGAGCAGCAGATGTCGGGTTTTCCGGCTTTAGACTTTTTAATACATTATAACCATCTTTTGTGATCTTTAACGGACCATAAGCCTGATCAACTCCTATATTTAGACCCTTCGCGCCTAAAGTTGTTCCTGCTATTGAAGAAAATTGTCCTGCAGTTTCAAGAATAGCTCTGTGAAATTGCTCACCTGATATCACCATATTAGTAGTCATCTATATACCTCTTTTAATAAAAAATTAATAAAATTATAATAAACTGTCTACAATGCACTTATTGTGCTTTGTTTTAATTTAGTAAAAATAAAGTCCCTTACTTGATGATAGCAAGTATATCAGACTCCTTCATTACAATGAGTTTCTCATCGTTGTGTTCTATTTCTGTTCCAGCCCACTGACGATAAAATACTTTATCACCAAGTTTCACAGTTAAAGCTGCACGTTCTCCATTTGAATTACGCGAACCTTCACCAGTTGCGATAACTTCACCTTTTACAGGTTTTTTCTCAGCGCTTGATGGTAACATAATTCCACCTTGTTTTTCTTCACTGATAGGCTTGATCAGCACGCTATCATCGAGCACATTTAAATTTATATTTGACATTTGTTTTTCCTCATCAACAAATTAACTTATTAGTCTATATATATACTTGTAAACTAGATTTCAAGGGCTGCAAAATACTAGAAGACGAAAATTAGCTTTGAAAAGTGTCTAATGTTATATTTAGATTTATTGATAAAAATTTATGAGTTATATACCATTACTGAATCGCGGTGTAATAGCATTACACGGGCCAGATACAAGGAATTTTCTGCAAGGTATTATTACAAATGATATTAGCAAGTTAAACGATCAAAAGGCTATCTATTCTTTATTACTTAACCCTCAGGGAAAATATTTATACGATTTTTTTCTTGTTGAACATGGTAAATATATTCTCTTAGAATGTGACAAGATACATTTGCAACAAATAATCGAAAAACTGGATTTGCTTAAAACTTATCTAAAAGTAAGAATTAAAGACATTAGCACATCTTATAAAGTTGGAGTTCTTTTTAATAGCGAATTAACAGAATGTAGTGAAATCATTTTCCAAGACCCGAGGCACACATCACTTGGAACGAGGATTGTATATAAGGATGAAATAAAAGAACCGATTGGAAGTTTTGCTGAGTATGAACTGACTAGAATTCAAAACCTCATTCCAGATGGGCCAAAAGATATGGTGCAAAATTCGTCGTTTCCACTGCAATATTTAATCGACAAGGTAAATGGTATAAGCTTTAACAAGGGGTGTTATATAGGTCAGGAAGTTGTGAACCGAATGAGCAGGCAGGAGATATTGAGAAGAAAACTTTACCTTGTGAGTGGAGATAATGCACTTCCGAATATTGGCACCAAAGTAGTAAATATTGATAATGAAGAAATAGGAGAACTGCGCTCTAGCATAAATAATATTGGGCTTGCACTCCTCAATACGGCAAAAGATCATGCAAATTTATATGCTGACAAGGTTAGTATATCCATCCTGACCAGTTGAAGCTTTTAATATAGCTGAATGAGCAATAGCACGACTTTCACAATCAATATTCATTACATCAGATAGCGAGTTAATACACCTATGATTATCAAAACTTTCTATTGTTGACCTTACTACTTCTACTATCCCTAAAAAGCTTATTTGTGATTTTAAAAACGCATTTACAGCTATTTCATTTGCAGCATTGAGCACTATACTATTTGTGTGTGGTGCAGAAGAATTTAGCACTTCCATACTAAGACTTAGCGCAGGAAAAAGCGCATAATCTGGCTCATGAAAAGTAAGTTTTTTGTGCTTTGTTAAATCTAATTTATAGTTTGAAATAGATCTCTCAGGCCAAGACAAGGCGTACGATATTGGAATTGCCATGTCAGTTTCTGCAAGCACAGCAAAGTTAAAACCATCATTATAAACCACCATTCCATGCACTATCGATTCAGGATGTATTACCGCTTCAATTTTATTTGGGCTGATGTTAAACAAGTTATGCGCTTCTATTATTTCCAGCGCTTTATTCATCATTGTTGCACTATCAACTGAAATTTTTTTTCCCATCTTCCAAGTTGGATGAGCAAGCGCCTCGTTTACTGTGACATTTCTTAATTGCTCAAGGTTATAATTTAAAAATGGTCCACCAGAAGCAGTAAGTATAACTTTCTCTATGCATTTGCTGTCATTTTGCAAAACTTGAAAAATTGCATTGTGTTCAGAGTCAATAGGAATTATTTGTACGTTTTTCTCTTTTGCTTTTTTCAGTAATAATTCTCCACCACAAACAATGCTTTCTTTATTTGCCAGTGCGATAACCCTAGTGCCACTTTCTATAATTTGCATAACTGGTTCAAGGCCCGCGATTCCCACTATTGCAACAACTGAAAGGTCAACAGGTAGAGAAGCAATGTTTGCCAAACCTTCACTACCTACTTCTATTTTGATATTTGTACCCAGTAAATTTTCTTTGAGGTCTTTGTAGAACCTTTCATCTGAGATAGCAACATACTTTGCACCCAGCAGCTTTGCTTGGCTCGCCAGTAGAGCAAAATTCGAGTGAGCACTCAACGCCTCAACTTGGTATTCTTTCTTCCTCTTTGATAATAACTCTACAGTTTTTTTCCCTATACTTCCTGTGGACCCTAAAACTGAAACCTTTTTCACTATAAATAAGCTCAAGATAAATTTTAATTATAGCAAGTAAGGAATTTTATTCAGCAACTTTGAGCAGCATGTTTTCGAAAGGTGATAAATTGCACGAACTTCTAATTTAGCGAGAAAGTAAACTAAAAACATCAACCTTTGGTGTCATTCCAGTGCGTGACACTTGTATCTTTATGATGTGAGGCATTAGAGCTAAAATACCACGCAGGAAGGGTGAAGCCGACTTGACACTAACGCCAATAAGGCCGAATTCCAGATTTTGCTCCCCTCCCATAGAGTTAAAAGACTGAACAGTATCTTTGGAATTATATCCCGTATTACAAGGTTAGTCTAAACTCTCAGTTTATTTATAGTCTTGGAGGTAATTTTATGCAAGTAAATGCTATTTTGGGTGTGGATATTTCAAAAAAGAAATTTGATGTTTGTTTGCTGATGGACAATAAAAAACGACACAAAGTCTTTCAAAATAATCAGGATGGCTTTGCAAAGCTTGTGGTTTGGTGCAATGGCCATGGAGCAAATCTTATTCATCTGTGTCTTGAGGCAACTAGCTGGTATGGGGAAGATTTGGCTACTTTTATGCACGATTTAGGGCATAATGTTAGTATAGTAAACCCGGCTCAAATCAAGGCTTTTGGCAAAAGTGAGCTGCTCAGAAATAAAACAGATAAATCAGATGCAGCTATGATAGCTAGATTTTGTATTGCGAATAAACCTGCTCTTTGGAAACCAATTGCACCTGAAATGAGGCATTTAAGAGATCTTTACCGTTGTATGCAATCGCTAAAAAATGATAAATTGCAACAGATGAACCGCTTGAAAAATGAAAATATGCATTCCAGCTGCAAAGAAGCTATATCTAAGGTAATTTTGGCAATAGAGGAGCAAATTATTGTTCTCGAAACAGAAATTAATGAGCATATAAATCACTACCACATCTAAAAAATATGGTAGAAAACCTCAAGACTATAAAAGGTATAGGACATCTTACTGCTGTTGCTGTTATTGCAGAAATGCCAGCGGCTGATAATTTTGATAATGCTAAGCAATTTACAGCTTTTGCTGGCCTAAATCCAGGACATTATGAATCTGGATCGTCTGTAAGTAAGAGAAGTTGCATATGTAAAATAGGATCTGAGCGCGTCCGAAAAGCCCTTTATATGACAGCTATAGTAGTCAAAAACCATAATAATCATTTTCAAAAATTTTGTCAGCGTCTAGCAAGTAAAGGTAAATGCCCAAAAGTCATAGTCCTTGCGTTAATGAGAAAATTAATGCATGTCTTTTTTGGTATTCTTAAAAACAATCAACCATTTAATTGTAATTTAGTTGGATAATTTGTTTGACATCAAAGACAGTATCTGGGATCTAAATTTTATGAAAAATTATTATATTTATATACTTGCAAGTAGACACGGCTCTGTATATAGGCATTACGTCGAATTTAATTAAACGAGTTTGGGAGCATAAGAACAAGGTTGTTTCTGGTTTTACGTCGAAATACAATGTGCAAAAATTAGTTTATTTTGAAGAATTTCAAGACATAGATTCAGCTCTTAATAGAGAAAAACTTTTAAAAAGTTGGAAAAGGGAATGGAAAATCGACTTAGTTGCAAGAAAAAACCCAAATTGGTATGATTTATATTATGAGATTATTAAGTGAGAAAACTGGATTCCAGTGTCAAAAGCACTGGAATGACACCATTTTTTACACTTTTGCCTTAAAGTTGGAATGTTCGTACAGCTGTGGATTTATTCGTGGCATCTCGTAGTAGATCCCGCTAACAAGCAGCGGGATGATGATGTGGTATGAGTTAGCTCTATATTATCCGTAAAGCAATCTATTGTTTTTTTATCGAGTGTAATACACTTTGAACTTTATTTCCTAATTCATTCAGAGTGAAAGGCTTTGGTAAAAAGTGAAAATCTCCTATATTGATATCATCATTCTTTGAAAAAGCTTCTTCTGCATATCCAGAAATAAAAATGACATTAATATCTGGCCTGAGAATTAATGCTTCTTTGACTATTTCAGGACCACTGGCCTCTGGCATTACTACATCCGTGATTATCAGATCTATGTGCTGGCTTTTTTTGCTGATTATTTCTAATGCTTTGCTACCCATGCTAGCTTCTATTACATCAAATCCCTTTCTTTTAAGCGCTTTAGTGGTAAATTCTCTTACTGAATCCTCATCTTCAATTAATAAAATTATGCCATTACTTTGAATCTCATTTACCATTGGCTTTTCTATTTTCTCGCTTTCTTCTTCCCTATCATATTCATCGAGTACATAAACCATAGGCAAGAATATGCTAAATTTAGTGCCACTTTTTACTTTACTAGCAACATAAATATATCCTTCGGTTTGTTTAATAATTCCATAAACAGTAGATAGGCCAAGACCTGTACCAGAAGTAATATCTTTGGTAGAAAAAAATGGATCAAAGATCTTTTCAATTATATCGCTTGTCATACCACACCCGGTATCAATTACTTCAATTACAACGTAATTTCCATGTTCAATTGTTTCCTTATCTGGAGAAATCATATCCTGAGGTGTGGAATTTAATGAGTCGATCTTTTGATTAAAGGTTCGTATGGTTAATTCCCCACCATTTTCCATAGCAGCACTAGCATTAATTGCTAAGTTAATTATCACTTGCTCTAATTGTCCTTGGTCAGCTCTAATAGCACCCAGATCTCCATCATAATAAGTAGTAAATTTTATATTCTCACCTATTAATCTTTTTATCATTTCACAAAGATCAGCTATTGTGCCATTCACATCGACAATTTTTGGCTGCATTGTCTGTCTTCTTGAAAAAGCAAGTAGCTGCTTCACTAAATTTGATCCACGCTTTGCATTTTGTTGTATTTGTATTATATCTCCAAAAGACGGGTCGCCAGCTGAGTGTTGTAGTAAAAGCAAATCACAAAACCCTATTATACCTGTTAGTATGTTGTTAAAGTCATGCGCTATCCCACCTGCAAGTTGTCCTATAGCTTGCATCTTTTGATAATGTTCAAGCTCAATCTTTAGATTTTTGTGCTCAGTATTATCAATAAAATAACAAAGTATGAACAATATTTTATTGTGAAGAAATTTATTGAAATATATTTTCACATTATTATCGTCTTTAAACTGTACATCAAAAGACGCGTTATTTATTCTGTTACTTGAAAAATATTCACGTATTTTTGCATGATAATCAGCTGAGATTAATGTAAAGATCGAATTATTATCTGGCCCAGCAAGCTTTATTATTGCCGTATTTTTCTTGATAAAATTACCGCTTATATCACATTGTGCAATAGCAATTGATGAATTTGCAAAACAAGGATGTAATTGATAATCAGTAATATTTGATTCAACAGGTGTGATGAAACCATGCATATAGTTATGATTATACTTATCACAGAACATAGTGGTGCTCATATAAGCTTTGAACGGAACACCGTTTACAGTAGAAAATAGAATTTCGTTATCGTTTGTTGTATTATTATATTTAGATTGGGATATAAAATCGTTGATTGAGCTGCCTTTTTCAAATTTTTTCAGTTCAAATATATCCAAAAACCTTTCATTTACAGATAAAATGACACCTTTAGCATTTGCAATATAAGTTCCTATTCTATGTTTCTCTATTAATTCTTCATATACTTGCTCCTTATTCATTTGTGTTGCTTTTAACACAAAATACCCGTGAGGTCTTGCTACTGGTGCTAACGATAAATTTAAAATTTTTGTAGCAATCTGAGGATTATCTGGTATCGGTTCAAAGAGCAAAAGAAAGTGAGATACTCTATTTTTCTTGCTTAAGGCAATGCATATCTGCACAGAAGAATTATTTTTTAATGCATTATAGAGCGCTTTTTTATCTTTCTCTGAAACTCCCCCTGCTTCAAGGATCTTTCCTAAAGTAACGTCATCATCTATATTATCTTTAAATCTTTCATAGAATCTTGCATCAGCATAAACAATACCTTCATCCTTATGCAAAATAAGGCAAAATTCTGTATTATGGTTTAGTGCATTTGCAAATATTGCATTTTGAAATTCTATGGAATTAAGCAGGTATCTGTAGCGTTTGATATTATATATTATAAAGAGAGTCATTAAAATGCTAACTAATAAATTAATCTCTATATTAGTATGTTGATCATATATATCAAAAAAGTAGAGTGCTGATATCACTATTGGAGGTAAGAACATAATAATTGCCATTACAGCAATTGACATTCCATAATTTCTTAATATAAAATCAACTCTATTCTCTTTCTTGCTATCTATATATCTTTTACTCATTGCGCCTACAAAAACGTTTCATTATATTTATTTAATTATTATAGATTGATTAATATTACTGATAGGTATGCTACTATAACTTTACCTTAAATATCACGTGATGTTTACCAAAAATATTAATAAAAGTAAATATCTAGTTAACAAAAATTATGGAAAAACAAAAGAAACAAGCTTTTGAGTAGCTCTGCGTGTTAAGAGATGAACTTATTCAGCTTTTTATTATGCCAAAAAGAATTAAGAAAAACATTGCTTTATAAATCAACCTTCTTATTATACCATTATGTAAATATATTTAGAGGGTTTTATGTTAGTTGCTGTTGGTGTTGGTATTGTACAAATCGTGCAAGGTGTTGTTATATATAACCAAAGTAATACTATATCAAAGCTGGAGGCTGAAAATAAAAATTGGCCAGAGAGATTTGATAAAGGATTAAAGGAAGTAGCAGAAGAAAAGCAAGAAATTATCGATGCTATGAAGGCAGAGAAACAGGAATTAGTCACAAAAAACGATGCATTAATCAAAGCGAATCAAGAATTAAGCAAGAAAAACGAAGACTCAATCAGGAAAAGTGATGAGATGATTAGCAGAATGGATGCAATACTTGGAATACCTGGCATTCAAGCTTCAGTGCAAGTGTGGCAAGAAGCAGGTGATATGTATCGATCTAATATCAGTGAACCGCATAGTGAACCTTCTACAGTAAAAACTTCTGAAGAAGAAGGGAGCTGCACCGAGACTGCCAGCGTAGCAGAGTCAGAAGAATCAGATATTGAAATAATAGATCGCATACCTCCAAGCACAAGTATGAATGGATTAACACTAAGTCACTCAGCAAGCAATCAAAGGTAAGCTAATTGAAGGAAGTGATGTTTTTACTTTTTTCATGGCAGGTCTTTCTTGCGTCATTGATGCTCTATATACTTGTTAAGGCATTAATATATTGTTACTTAAAATGGAGGGAAAAAATGAATGATAAAATATTTATGCAAGAGCATGAAGCGTTTATGCAAACTGAAAACAACAATGAATCAAGCATGGATCTTGATTCCACTGAAGAAGAGCAGCTAATAAATCATATGACTTTGGAAGGCGCGCTAAAAGCGCTCAAACTTGATAATTTATTGCCTGAGCTTGATGATAATCTTGAATTGATTGCAACAGGAAAAAAGAGTGTGGACGATCATAAGGAATATTTTAAAACACAGGTTGATCCTAAACTTAGAAACGTTTCTAGAAATTATCACCCCGATATAGTAGAAAATAAAGGAGGTTCTAAGGAAGAAATATTACAAGCTACAGAAATGCAGAAAAAAATAAACTCTGTGCGAATGATATTAAGTCACTTTAATAAAAAATTTTCTAAATGTGTTGGCTTTGAATACAGCTTTTTTGCTCAAATAGAAATTAATGTTCTAAGTGACGAAAAGAGATTAGAAGAACTAAGTTATGGAGTTTTAACAAAGCTTGGTAAGTTAGCTCGTATTAAGCATGAGAAATTAGTGCCCAATCTCAACGGATTTTTGCGTTCAAGTCAAGCCAGTATGAAGTGTTTTTCTGAAAATAATTTAGGTGGTTTTTTACAAGAAAAAGATAATGCTTTGAGTTATTTTAGTAAGTATTTAAGTAGTCACAAAGAATCAGTTAATGAGTTGAAGCTACTAAAAGCATCCTTCAAGCAAGATGATCAGCTAAGCTCTATCTGTTCTATGATAGATAAAATGCTCAAGAAAAGCATGATGCAGTTTGAAATATTAAATCAACTAAGTAAGCTTTTTAATGGAAACGGTCTTGAGCTTATATCAACAAAATTCAAATTTTTTAGAGACCTTGATTGCAAGCAGGATTATCAGCAGGCAGATAAATATTTTACTTTGCCATTTATAGCATACATCAATATTTTATTTTTGTGCAATGAGGTTTATTTAAAAGAGCAATCTGAAGAACAAAAGAATGGAAAATCACAAACGCTGGTATCTTACATTCCTTTTCAAACAGTTGCTAATTTTTTTAAAAAAGGTAGTGCGATGTATAAAATCGCGCCAATTGATGAGGAAATTGCAAAAAAAGTTGATGTGTTGCAGGCTAATGATCTTTATAAGATCTCTCGTTATCTTGTAGCTTATTATTGTGATGATAATAAAAAAGGTCGCAAATTAGCAGCTGAGCTTTTGGGTGTTGATGAAATTAGTAAAGAGATGGCAGGAGCATTGCTGATTAAAGTCATTGGCGTATATGCGAATCATTTAGCAGAGGAGTTTAAGCCTGGAAAAACTTATGAAGAGCGAGTTATAGAGTTGCTAATGGAACAGCAAGAAATCATTAAAAATGGATTTGGTAGATTGATTGAAATAGAGAGAGGATTTAACGATGAATTACGTGGGGTGTTGGAGAAAATGAAGGAAGCGAATGCAACGCTAATCCCAAGAACTGAAGAAGCTATCAGAAAATCCAAAGAATTAAGCAAGAAAAACGAAGACTCAATCAGGAAAAGTGATGAGATGATTAGCAGAATGGATGCAATTCTTGGAATACCTGGTGTGCAAGCTGCAGTACAAATTTGGCAAGAAGCAGGTGATATGTATCGATCTAATCTCAGTGAAACTAAAAGTTCTGAGGAGGAAAGCTGCACTGAAAATGTTAGTATGTCAGGATCGGATATCGAAGTAATAGATCCTATTATTCCAAGCACTGCTATGGATGAGTTAAGGCTAAGCACTTGTAATCAAATAGGTAAATCATTTTAAAGAGCATGACTCTTTCACCTTTATTATTGAGGGTCTTTTTGATATTATTGGCCCTCTCTATACTTATTTGGGCATTAATATATTGTTACTTAAAATGGAGGGAAAAAATGAATGATAAAATATTTATGCAAGAGTATGAAGCGTTTATGCAAACTGAAAGTGATAATGAATCAAGTACGGATCTTGATTCCGCTGAAGAAGAGCAGCTAATAAATCATATGACTTTGGAAGGTGTGCTAAAAGCACTTAAACTTGATAATTTACTACCTGAGCTTGATGATGATCTTAAGTTGATTGCAACAGGAAAACAGAGTGTGAATGATCATAAGGAATATTTTAAAACACAGGTTAATCCTAAACTTAGAAACGTTTCTAGAGATTATCACCCCGATATAGTAGAAAATAAAGGAGGTTCTAAGGAAGAAATATTACAAGCTACAGAAATGCAGAAAAAAATAAACGCTGTGCGAATGATATTAAGTCACTTTAATGAAAAATTTTCTAAATGTGTTGGCTTTGAGTACAGCTTTTTTGCTCAAATAGAAATTAATGTTCTAAGTGACGAAAAGAGATTAGAAGAACTAAGTTATGGAGTTTTAACAAAGCTTGGTAATTTAGCTCGTATTAAGCATGAGAAATTAGTGCCCAATCTCAACGGGTTTTTGCGTTCAAGTCAAGCCAGTATAAAGGGTTTTTCTGAAAATAATTTAGGTGGGTTTTTACAAAAAAAAGATAATGCTTTGAGTTATTTTAGTAAGTATTTAAGTAGTCACAAAGAATCAGTGAATGAGTTAAAGCTGTTAAAAGAGTCATTCAAAAAGGACAACCAGCTACATTCTATCAGTACGATGATAGACAAAATGTTGAAGAAAAGCATTATGCAGTTTGAAATATTAAATCAACTGAATAAGCTTTTTAATGGAAACGGTCTTGAGCTTATATCAACAAAATTCAAATTTTTTAGAGACCTTGATTGCAAGCAGGATTATAAGAAGGCAGATAAATATTTTACTTTGCCGTTTATAGCATACATCAATATTTTATTTTTGTGCAATGAGGTTTATTTAAAAGAGCAAGCTGAAGAACAAAAGAATGGAAAATCACAAACGCTAGTATCTTACATTCCTTTTCAAACAGTTGCTAATTTCTTTAAAAAAGGTAGTGCGATATATAAAATCGCGCCAATTGATGAGGAAATCGCAAAAAAAGTTGAGGTGTTGGAGGCTAATGATCTTTATAAAATCTCTCGTTATCTTGCAGCTCATTATTGTCACGATAGCGAAAAAGGTGGCAAATTAGCAGCTGAGCTTTTGGGTGTTGATGAAATTAGTAAAGAGATGGCAGGAGCATTGCTGATTAAAGTAATTGGCGTATATGTAAATCATTTAGCAGAAGAGTTTAAACCTGAAAAAAGTTTCTATGAGCAAGTTGAGGAAGTGCAAAGGGAATTTTACGAAGATTTGGGAAAAATAGTTGATAGATATTGTGAAATACAGAGAAAATTCGACAATGAAGTGCTTAGCTTAATGAAGGAAAGGAATGCAATCCTAATACCACAAATGGAAGAAGCTATCAAAGCAAACAAAGAAGCAATAAGAGAAAGCCAAGAAGCCAGAAGAGAAAGCCAAGAAGCAACAAGGGCAAATCAAGAAGCAATCAAGAAAAGCCAAGAAGCAACAAGGACAATGAAAGAAATGCATGCAAAACTTGATGCAATGCTTGGATCAGCAGGAAAACCACAAAAAGCAGAGGGTGTTCATAAACCAAGTTGCAGTAAAGTTACTCGGCCTGATAATAACTCAACACTTCCAAGCACAAGTATGAATGGATTAACACTAAGTCGCTCAGCAAGCAATCGAAGGTAAGCAAATTGAAGGAAGTGATGTTTTTACTTTTTTCATGGCAGGTCTTTCTTGCCTCATTAATGTTCTATATCCTCATTCAAGCATTAATATATTGTTACTTAAAATGGAGGGAAAAAATGGAAGATAAAATATTTATGCAAGAGCATGAAGCGTTTATGCAAACTGAAAACAACAGTGAATCAAGCATGGATCTTGATTCCACTGAGGAAGAACAGCTGATAAATCATATGACTTTGGGAGGTGTGCTTAAAACGCTTAAATTTGACAATTTATTGTCTGAGCTTGATGACAATCTTGAATTGATTGCAACAGGAAAACAGAGTGTGGATCATCATAAGGAATATTTTAAAACACAGGTTGATCCTAAACTTAGAAACGTTTCTAGAGATTATCACCCAGATATAGTAAAAAATAAAGGAGGTTCTAACGAAGAAATATCACAAGCTACAGAAATGCAGCAAAAACTAAACTCTGTTCGAATGATATTAAGTCACTTTAATGAAAAATTTTCTGAGTGTGTTGGCTTTAAATATAGCTTTTTTGCACAAATAGAAATTAATGTTCTAAGTGATGAAAAGAGATTAGAGCAACTAAGTTATGGTGTTTTGACAAAGCTTGGTAATTTAGCTAATATCAAGCATGAGAAATTAGTGCCCAATCTCAACGGGTTTTTGCGTTCAAGTCAAGCCAGTATAAAGGGTTTTTCTGAAAATAATTTAGGTGGGTTTTTACAAAAAAAAGATAATGCTTTGAGTTATTTTAGTAAGTATTTAAGTAGTCACAAAGAATCAGTGAATGAGTTAAAGCTGTTAAAAGAGTCATTCAAAAAGGACAACCAGCTACATTCTATCAGTACGATGATAGACAAAATGTTGAAGAAAAGCATTATGCAGTTTGAAATATTAAATCAACTGAATAAGCTTTTTAATGGAAACGGTCTTGAGCTTATATCAACAAAATTCAAATTTTTTAGAGACCTTGATTGCAAGCAGGATTATAAGAAGGCAGATAAATATTTTACTTTGCCGTTTATAGCATACATCAATATTTTATTTTTGTGCAATGAGGTTTATTTAAAAGAGCAAGCTGAAGAACAAAAGAATGGAAAATCACAAACGCTAGTATCTTACATTCCTTTTCAAACAGTTGCTAATTTCTTTAAAAAAGGTAGTGCGATATATAAAATCGCGCCAATTGATGAGGAAATCGCAAAAAAAGTTGAGGTGTTGGAGGCTAATGATCTTTATAAAATCTCTCGTTATCTTGCAGCTCATTATTGTCACGATAGCGAAAAAGGTGGCAAATTAGCAGCTGAGCTTTTGGGTGTTGATGAAATTAGTAAAGAGATGGCAGGAGCATTGCTGATTAAAGTAATTGGCGTATATGTAAATCATTTAGCAGAAGAGTTTAAACCTGAAAAAAGTTTCTATGAGCAAGTTGAGGAAGTGCAAAGGGAATTTTACGAAGATTTGGGAAAAATAGTTGATAGATATTGTGAAATACAGAGAAAATTCGACAATGAAGTGCTTAGCTTAATGAAGGAAAGGAATGCAATCCTAATACCACAAATGGAAGAAGCTATCAAAGCAAACAAAGAAGCAATAAGAGAAAGCCAAGAAGCCAGAAGAGAAAGCCAAGAAGCAACAAGGGCAAATCAAGAAGCAATAAGAGAAAGTCAAGAAGCAACAAGAACAATGAAAGAAATGAATGCAAAACTGGATGCAATGCTTGGATCAGCAGGAAAACCACAAAAAGCAGAGGGTGTTCATAAACCAAGTTGCAGTAAAGTTACTCAGCCTGATAATAACTCAACGGTTCCAAGCACTGCTATAGACGAGTTAAGACTAAGTAGTTATAATCAAGTAAGTAAATAATTAAAATGGAAAAACAAAAAGAACAAGCTTTTGAATGGTTCTGTGCACTGAGAGACGAAATTATAAAGTCTTTCTTATCAATTGAAAAACAGTCATCCAGAACGGAACCAAAAATTGAACAGAGAAAGTGGGAACGTCCAGGTGGTGGAGGTGGCGAATCTACAATTATTTATGGTAACGTTTTTGAGAAAGTTGGTGTGAATGTTTCAAAAGTGCATGGAAAATTTGCAGATTCAGTTATGAACGAGATTCCTGGCGCAAATGAAAGTAACGGAGAGTTTTGGGCAAGTGGCATATCTTTAGTTTCCCATATGCAATCACCGCTTGTTCCTGCAGCACACATGAACACAAGGCTAATATATACATCAAAACAATGGTTTGGTGGAGGAATGGACTTTACTCCAATATATAAAAATGAGAAAGATTCTAAATATATTCATGAATCAATAAAAACAACGTGTGATGAGTTTGATACTGAGTATTACCCAAAATTTAAAGAGCAATGTGATAAATACTTTTTCTTGCAACACAGAAAAGAGCCGCGTGGCATCGGTGGTATTTTCTATGATAATTTGAATTCTGGTAATTGGGAAAATGATTTTGATTTTACAAAAGCAGTAGGAAAAACCTTTTTGGAAATTTATTCGCATATCATATGTGAGCATATGCTAAAACCTTGGACAAAAGAACAGCGAGAAGATCAGCTAATAAAACGTGGTAGATACGTAGAATTCAATCTTTTATATGATCGTGGCACAAGATTTGGTCTAATGACTGATGGAAATCCAGATGCAATCATGATGTCAATGCCACCACTTGTTAAGTGGTTGTAAAAATGATTCAACTTATAATTATGCCTCTCAAAAAATGAGAGTTCATACCTATAGTGAAATTAAGTAAGAATTTAGTTGATCAATTACCAATTGATGTGCTATATTTTTGAAACAATCGTTTTAAATTTAGGTATTTTATGGATGATAGCGTTAAATCAGTAGATGATAAAAACTTCAAATCTGAGGTTGCTGATTATAAGGGATTTGTATTAGTAGATTTTTGGGCAGAATGGTGTAGACCATGTAAAAGTTTAATGCCATATATTGAACAATTGGCTAAAGATAAGAAAGACAAGATTAAGATCTGCAAATTTAACATAGATGATGGAACTGATATTCCAGGCAAATATAAAATTCTATCTATACCAACTTTAATTATTTTTCAAGACGGTGAAGAAATTGCAAGAAAGGTGGGAGCAGTTAGTGATTTACCAAGTTGGGTTGATAGCGAAATAAGCTAATAGACAAATCCACTTTTTTGTGTATCATAAATATTGATAATAGGGGACTGTAGCTCAGTCGGTTAGAGCAGTTCGCTCATAACGAATTGGTCGTAGGTTCGAGTCCTACCAGTCCCACTCTGCAAGCTACAATTTGTTTTAATTACGTCTTCTTTATTTTACTTATTGCTTCTACAAATAATCCAAGTATTCAGAATATTGACTATCACCAGGAAATTCGATTCTATTTGCTATAGAATACAGATCATCACTAGCCCTCCCATACCTCTCACTACAAAACGACTCACAGCGCTCAAGACACTTCTTATCCATCCAAGAACCTTCCCCATCAATCCTCACACAATGATCATTACTACAGTTACTAAAACAGTCTGACATAAGTTACTCCTAAAATATAAATTATGCTATATTATATATAAATATCATTAAAAAATTTATAATTAGCATGAAAGATCTACATACAGCTAACCCAAGTAAGCTTTCTTAATTTTAGCTACATTTATGCATTAAATTTTTCTTTATGGTACTTATTGCTTCTACAAATAATCCAAGTATTCAGAACATTGATTATCAGTAGCAAATTCCATTCTATTTGCTATAGAATACGGCTCACCACGAGACCACTCACTAGACCCACTAGTACACCACTTAGTACACTGCTGCGCAGAGTCCTCGAAACATTCCTTATTTAGCGGAATACATTTCCCACTATATTCCTTAGTACATTCCATAATACACTTGTGATCACGATGTATAGGATCATGATCAACTTTTACAATGTGGTTGAGTTTGCACGGAAGATCGGATTCTACTGTACCCAAAGAGGCATGATAAATAAATTTTATATTACCATCACGTGAGTTGGCGATATAATCCACCTTATCTCCATTAATACGACATTCAGTAAGTCTAGCACAACTAGTCCTCTCAGACCCCTTATTACTACACAGCAGCGACTCACATCCACTAAGACAGTTCCCATCCATCCAAGCATGTATCCCACTAACTCTCGCACATTTCTCAATACATTTATTAAAACGGTCTGACATAAGTTACTCCTACGATATAAATCATGCTACATTATATATAAATATTATTAAAAAATTTATAATTAGCATGAAAGATCTACGTACCGCTAACCCAAGTAAGCTTTCTTATTTTAGTTACATTTATGCATTAAATTTTTCTTTATGGTACTTATTACTTCTACAAGCAATGCAAAGATAAACGAAGAATATAAATATTCTTTTGGTAATTCCACATGAAATCCATCAAGTATGAGATATACACCAACGAGTAAAATAAATAAAATGGCAATTACCTTTAAGCCAGGATTAGATTTGATTAATTTACCAGTATAGCTTGATAAAAACAGCATTGCTAATATGGAAAATGTGAACGCTGTAGCAATGATTACCATGTTATGCGTCAACGCTATAGCAGTTAATATTGAATCAACTGAAAAAACTAAATCTATCAAGATAATTTGTAGTAAAACCAAAAAAAATTGGGATTTAGTGTCTGTATTTTTTTTGATTTGCGTATGTAAAAAAATGTCGTTCCACAATTCCATAGAGCTCTTAATAATAAGAAACAATCCACCTGCAATCATAAGCAAGTCCTTTGCTGAGATATTAAGCGATGAAGCCTGAAATATAGGTTTTTGCATTGATAATATATTTGATGTGAAAAATAATATTATAAAACGCATTAATAGTGCTAATCCAAGGCCAATAAACCGCACTCTTTCTCTGAGTAGCTTTGGCACCTTGTCTATTGCTAAAGAGATAAAGATTAAATTATCTATACCAAGTATAGTCTCAAGTAGCGTAAGTATCAGTAAAGTCCAAGCATCAGCTAACATTTTGAGATGAATTTTTCTTATACTTTACAATATGTTTGTAAAGATTAAGTGACCGTGCTGTGTTTTGATGGAATGCTTACTGTAAAGAACCTTACTTTACGTTCGCATTTTAGTGCTTTTTTATGGTATTTTGTAAAAGGACAGTTTGAAAAATCATTTTCTCTATAGTTTAAAAAGCCACACTGCTTTATGTGTGATGCTATCCACTCTGCATAATCTGGGTGGTCTGTTGCAATTAATATTTCCCCTGTTATAAGCATCTTTTTTGCTAATAAACTTAAAAATTCTGCGTTAATTAACCGTCTTTTATTATGGCTTCGCTTCGGCCATGGATCTGGAAAGAGAATAAAAAATTTTTCAACACTATTATCAGGAAAATTGGCAATCAGCTCTCTTGCATCTTCTGTCCATATTAAGATATTTTTTATACTGTGTTTTTCTATGTTAACTAGTAATTTAGAAACCCCTTTTAAATAGGGTTCGCATCCTATAAATAACAGGTCAGTTCCGTTCAGTGCCTGATATAGCATGTTTTCACCGCTACCAAAGCCTATCTCTATCCATATCCTTTTTTGTGAGCTCACAACGTTCTCTATAGAGTCCTTATTATTTTGAATAGAGTACTGTTTCAATGTTTCATCGACATCCGGTTTTAATCTTGATCTTCTGGAAAATGACCTAATCCACTTGCATAGCATATTCTTGATACATATATAATCTCTCACTATTTTTATTTATAGCTCAAATAATTCTCCAGTATGCTTTATTGGTTAATGAAAAATTACTTGTCACTAATTATTAATATTATATAATATAACTTGTTCTGATAAAGTTTAAATTAAAGGTCGCCTTGCATGAATAATAATCCGTCTATAAATCTACCGATTGCTATTAAGAAATTATCATCAAATAAGTTTATAGAAGATATATGCCAAGGCCAGTTTGAAGATCAAAATGATATCTTATTTGAAGATTCTTTCGTTAGTAAAATTAAAGAAGGAGATGTCATAGATGGTATGATTACTAGAATAAATCCTAATGACATTGTGGTGGATATTGGTTTAAAATCTGATGGAAGAATTTTGCTTAAGGAGCTTGGCACTAATGATGAGATAGCTGTTGGCTCTAAAATTAAAGTATATGTAGAAAGAATTGAAGATTACCACGGTAATGTTGTTCTGAGCCGTGAAAAAGCAATTAGGGATGAAAAATGGAATGAATTGGAGGATGGTGCAGTTACAAAAACTGAAGTCAGTGGAGTTATTAAACGCTCAATTAAATGTGGATTTATTGTTGATCTTAGTGATGGAATAAGCGCTTTTTTACCACTCAGTCATGTGGATTTAAAACAAGTAAAAGATGCTAAGCACCTTGTTGATACTGAGCAAAAGTTCATTGTACTTAAGATGGATAAAAAGCAGGGTAACATTGTAGTATCAAGAAAATTGGTGCTAGAGAAATCACATGCTGGTGAAAAAACTAAGTTCTTAGAATCTTTAAACGAGGGTGACGTAATAGAAGGAAAAATAAAAAGCATCACTCATTATGGTGTCTTCGTCGGTATTCACGAATCGGATGTAGTTGGGGTAATAGATGGTTTGCTTCATATTACAGATATATCTTGGAGCAGGGTAAGCCACCCATCTGCAGTTTTTACTTGTGGCCAGGCTATAAAAGTTAAAATCATAAAAATAGATAAGGAAAATGCAAAAGTTTCCTTAGGTGTAAAGCAGTTAGAAGATAATCCTTGGCAAGATGCGGAGTCAAAGCATCCGATTGATAGTGTACATAAAGGCCACGTAACAAGTATAGAAGATTATGGGTTATTTGTTGAGCTTAAACCTGGAATTGAAGGTTTAGTGCACTCATCTGAAATAACTTGGGTTAAGAGTAATTTACCAGTAAGTAGCCTTGTAACTAGGGGACAGGAAGTACATGTAAAAATTCTTAGTGTTGATGTTGCTAAGAATAGAATGAGCTTAAGTATGAAAAGGTGTGTAGATAACCCTTGGCAGATGTTTGTTAATAAATACCCTGCTGGTTCTATCGTTCCTGGTGAAGTCAAGAATAATACTGGATCATATATATCTGTCGCTTTCAATGATTCTGAAATAGATGAAAATGTGGAAGGGTTGATATATGCAAAAGATTTAAGTTGGTCTGAAAGCAGTGCAGATGAGATAAAAAACTATAATGTAGGCGATAAAATAGAAGCGAAAGTGATAAGAGCTAATGTGAATCGAACAAGGATTTATCTTGGCATAAAGCAAATAGACCATGATCCTCTTGATAATCTAATAAAAAAGACTAAAGTAGGTGATACAATACAGGTTACTGTAAGTAAGAGAGAAGATAGTGGCTTAGTCGTTGAAGCTGAAAACGATGTAACTCTTTTTATCGATCAAGAAAATTTACCAGAGAATAAAAAGTTTTCTATATCAGATAAAATAGAAGCTGAAGTATTGGGTGTTGAAGAATATAACATAATATTATCTGCTAAATAAGATATATTACTATTTTAGTTTTGTATAATGGCAACAAAATCTGATATAATAGCGAAGGTAGCAAAAAAGCATCCTTTTTTGGATAAGATGGTCATATCAACTATAGTTGATAGGTTCTTTAAAATATTTTTGGACACATTAAAACACCACAATAGAGTTGAAATCAGGGGATTTGGTTCTTTTTCAATTAGAAGCTATAACTTAAAAAAATTAGATTATCCAACATCACCCAAGTTTAGAAAAAATCAGTACTTTAAACCCTATTTTCGTAGCAGTGAAAAATTATCTAATTTGATAAATGAATAAAATGGGTAAGGGAAAAAGTACAAAAATGGTGTCATCCCAGTGCGTGACAATGGGATCCAGTGAATTTATTCATTATATATGAAAAGCTATTATGTTTATATGATGAAATCGTTAAGTAAGGAAACTGGATTCCAGTGTCATAGCACTGGAATGACAAAAACGTATAGTATTTTTGAGCGATGCAACAAAGTCTTGTCATCCCAGTGCGTGACACTGGGATCTAGTTGTAAAATATTTGCAAATCATGCAATGTATAATAGGTTTTAGGAGCATATAATGTACATGATAAAAATAAGATGGATCCCAGTGTCACGCACTGGGATGACACCATTTTTTGTACTTTTGCACTCAAAATTACAACGTTCGTACAGTTGTGTATACGATACTTGGATCCAGAAAATTGACTTATTATACATTTTATGGAATATTGTATTTATTAACCATATATGCAAGTAGTAGAAATAGTTATATGTAATAATAAATACAAAATATCTTGCGAAAGTGAGAAAAAGGACCATTTATTACGTCTAGCTGGCAACTTTGATAAGCTAGTTAGCTCTATATCTCAAAAAACTGGCAGTAAAGGTTCCGAAGCACTAAACTTCTTACTTGCAGCACTAACTCTTGAAGATAAAATTTTAGAATTAACAGGACAATTGGGCGAAATAAATCAAGAGCGTGAAAAATACAGAAACGAGAAAAAGACGAAGTATACCAAAGTATTAAATAGAGTAAACAAGATTATAACTAACCTTGAGTACACAAAGGATTAGCTTCAATAAAACAAGTAATCAAGTTAATCATCTCCCTTTTTTTAATTCACATATACAGAGTAATCGTGACAAATTGCACTAAAGCCATTTTGCATGACAAATTATTAATTGTTTTACTATTTTATAGTAAAATAGATATTTAAATCAATTGAAGGTGAATTATGGTACAAGTAAAAAATTGTACAAGTGATAAAAGTATTGCTGAAATAAAATGTCAGAAAGAGGTTGCATGTACTATGCTCCAAGGAAGTGAGTGCGATAAGGTAAGGAAAGAGTGTGAAAAAATAGTACTTAATCAATTTCGTGAGGGGTGCGAACGCAAAGTTGAAGAAAAGTACCAAAGAATGGAGAAAGATATAGAAAAAGAATGTAATGACAAAATAAACGTGACACCATGTGAAGTCTGGTGTTCATGGCTACAAGAAGGGTGTTATAGCAAATTAAAAACAGAACGTAAGCATGATGCGCAAAAGAAAGAAGAAATGAAATGTGAGAATACACAATCCCTTAAATTAGCTAATGAAGGCAAGCTTCACATAAAAGAAGCATTAGACAAATTTTATCCCTATCTCACCAAAGATATCACTAATAAAGTAATAGATGGTACTTATTTGGCTAAACAATTTGGTGTAAATGTTAATCATCTTGATAATGGTGTAAGTGAATTTGGGGCTATAACCTGGGCAGGAAACATTGATAAAAGTTGTTTCAAAATTTCAGATAGTAATCCTGGTGGTACTGAATCATACAAAATAGATCATGATTCTAGCGATGCTACAGTTGCATGTCACAACCAAATTTTTAAAAATGATTCTCATATACAAATTACAAAAGTAGTGCAAAATGACCCAACCATTGACAAGAGTAAACCAGTGGTAACAATCTCTCAAAACCAGCCATTGATACTTGTAAATGCAGAGAATGATAAGGTTATTAAAATAGATGGTACTGAAACTAACACTACCTATGAAACATGCAAACAGTTTTTCGATGACAATAATAGAATAACAGATTGTACAGATAAAGGAGAAGATTGCAGCGCTTGTAAAGAGTCAATATGGGACTTTACAGGAGAAATTTATGTTTATACAGAAGATTACTCAGCATTGAACATATAAGATTTCTCTTGAAACTTTCACGCTAGTGCTGTGATAATTAAAAAACTTTTTAATCGTGTAATTTTTTTGCCTGTGTCTGAGTAAAACAAATAATTAAGTTAATCATCTCGCTATTTAAGTGCAAAGGTAGGCTTTTTTTGCCTGTTATATAACAATATAACTCGTGATCATCAAGATCAACTATCTTTTCATATTCAATTAACTCATCCGTGGAGAATTTTCCAAGGTGTGCTAATGCAAAATACCCTAAAAGTATATCAGTTTCCTTGCAGCCTCTATGCCAGCTTCTATACATCAATTTTCTTTTCAGTAGTGAGATATCAGTCATAATGATTAAACTTTTTTTAATTTAAAGATCAAACTAAACGCTTGTCAAGTGAGGTGTGCTTTAATATACTGAATATTTGGTTAAGATCTAAATATACAGGTGGAGTTAATTTCAAGTTTCATTCATCAGCTTGGCGATGGGATATACTATTTTTTGTCATTTTCCTTAATAATTGCTGTTATAGTGTTTGTACATGAATATGGACATTATATTGTCGCTAAAGCATGCAAAGTTAAAGTTGAATCTTTTTCTATAGGCTTTGGTCCTGAAATTTTTGCTTTCAATGATAAGTCTGGCACTAGATGGAAATTGAGTATTTTCCCACTTGGTGGCTATGTTAAAATGCTGGGTGATACCAATGCAGCAAGCGTTCCAGGTGATCAGGAAAAATTGACTGACGAAGAAAGGTTATATTCATTTCATACAAAGCCGCGGTATCAAAAAGCAGCAGTAGTTTTTGCAGGCCCTTTTGCAAATATACTATTTACTATTATCGCTTTTACAATATTTTTCAGCATTGCAGGCTATTATCACACTCCACCGATTATCGGAAATGTAGTAGAAGGCAGCGCAGCTAAACAAGCTGGTTTGTTACCAGGGGATACTATCACACGCATTAACGAATACAAAATAAAGTATTTTGAGGATATTTCACGCGTGATCATATCGAACCCTAAGACAAAAATGGAAATTGAGTATATTAGAAATAATCAGCAGCACAGGACTAGTCTCACTCCGTTAATGATAGAGGATAAGGACGCTTTTGGCAACAAAATAGACAGAGAAACGATAGGGATTGGTTCAGTTAATATGGCAGGACTCAAGCAGTCATCTTTTCTTGGAGCTGTAAATTTATCAGTAAGCGAAACTTACTACACTATGTGTTTAACAGTTAAAGCTGTTTTTCAAATGATCGTTGGTAAGAGGAGCACAAGTGAATTAGGTGGGCCAATAAAAATTGCAAAATATTCAGGTCAATCAGCTAAGAAGGGGTTCACTACGTTTTTGTATTTCATGGCAATTATTTCAGCTAACTTAGCAGCTTTTAATTTGCTGCCAATTCCACTGTTGGACGGTGGACATTTATTTCACTATATTATAGAAGCAGTTATACGCAGGGATTTAAGTTTAAAATATCAAAAATATGCCGCTGCTTTTGGTGTTTCAGTGTTGTGTTTGCTTATGGCAATTGCAATGTCAAATGATATTAGGACTCTTTTTTAAGATAAGGTATGAAAAAGCTATTTTATATATTAGTGGTAATTTTTCTTTCTTTTCCTGCCATGCTTCTCGCTTTGGATGGCAAGGAAAAAGGACAGATAAAAGATCTCAGGTATATTGGTAATGAGCGTGTAAGTAATCAGACGATAGGTTTTTATATAAAACTAAAACCTGGTGATTATGTAGACAACGATGATATAGACTCAGTTATAAAAGATCTATATAAAACAAAGTTATTTGCTAGCGTTAACGCTTATATCGATGATGAAAAAAATTTAGTAGTAGAGATTCAAGAAAATCCATTGATTAATAGGGTAATGGTAAAGGGTAACAAGTTATTTAACAGCAAAGAGCTGCTAAATAATGTTATTCAGTCAAAATCGCTAACTATTTTTACTGAAACAAAATTGCAAAGTGATTTAATGAATTTAGCCGCAACTTATAGAAATAATGGAAAAGTTGGCGTTAAAATTGAGTATGTGCTGGACAAGCTCGATAGTAATAGGATCAATCTAATTTTTAAAATACAAGAAGGTAAAACATCTAGAATTAAGGATATAAGATTTATAGGAAATAAAAATTTTTCTAGAAGCGAGCTAGAGAAAGCTATTAAAGTACACAATAATGATATATTTAGTAAGTTATTTAGTGCCATTTTTAAAAATTCGAATAATTACTCGCCACAACATTTATTGATAAACACAGAATTGCTCGACCGTTTTTATTCATCCAAGGGATATATTCAAAATACCATCCAGCCAATCGTTGAAGTTGATAATAACAATCAAATAGAGCTAACTTTTTTGATTGATGAAGGACAGCAGTATTTATTTGGAACTAATGAAATTACTATTGAAGCAGAAATTCAAGATGTAAGTTTAAAAGAAGAAATATTGAAATTTACAACAGAAGAAAACAATAAAATATTCAATAGAGTTAAAATTAATAATACAGTAGAAAAAATAAGTAAATATTTGAATGAGAAAGGATATATATTTGCAAAAGTTAATCCAGAATATGCACAGCGTGACAATGTTGTGCATATAACTTACAAAGTATTGCCAGGTAAAAAGATTTACATAAACCAAATTACAATTGATGGCAATGATCGCACTTTAGATAGAGTGATCCGAAGTAAATTAAATGTAGCAGAAGGCGATGCATACAATATATCTAAAATTCAAAAATCACGCAGAAAA
This sequence comes from Wolbachia endosymbiont of Folsomia candida, assembly GCF_001931755.2. NCBI lineage: Bacteria > Pseudomonadati > Pseudomonadota > Alphaproteobacteria > Rickettsiales > Anaplasmataceae > Wolbachia > Wolbachia endosymbiont of Folsomia candida. Next base: position 130,204 of record NZ_CP015510.2, on the reverse strand, counting down.
TTGGTCAGTACTGATTTTTTTGAATCAGTAAAAATAAACAGTTACCCAATCAACGATAATACGGTGAACCTTGATTTAAATGTAAAAGAAAAAAGAACTGGTTCATTATCTTTGGCAGGGGGTATGTCTTTCCCTGGTGGAGCATTTATTAAAACTGATATGAAGGAGCATAATTTACTTGGTACTGGTAAAGAACTTTCTTTTGCCCTTGAAAAGAATGAGCACTCATTTTTAACTGACATAGAGATTGTTGAAAATAACTTTAATGATTCTGATACATCACTTGGTGGCAGTGTATTTTACAATACAGATACCAGGCCTAATAGCAGCTTTGACAGTTGTGACATGGGATTTTCAACAAAGTTATCGTATAAAGTTATAGAAAACCTAACTAATTCGATTCGTTATTCTTATAAGTATAACCACATACACCTTGATAAAGATAAAGAGATATCACCTATAATAAGAGATCAAGAGGGTGAAAATACAATTTCGTCAGTAGGCTATACACTCGCGTATAATAAATTAGATAACCTATATGCTCCAAAAGAAGGATATTTATTGCGCCTAAGTCAAGATATCTCGGGACTCGGAGGAAATGTAAATTTCATAAAATCCGAATTCTTGTCTTTTTATATAAATCCTATATTAACTAAAATTGATGATGACATAACACTGCGCTTTAAAATGGCAGCAGGTTATATTTTTTCTTACACCGATAATCCACTCAATATTGGCCAGCACTTTTTTAAAGGTGGTAATGAAATTAGAGGATTTGACCTCTCCGGTATCGGTCCAAGGGATGAAAAAAAACACTCATTAGGAGGCAAAGCTTACTTTAATTTAACACAGCAAGTAGATTTTCCATTACCAAAATTATATGATTACTCTGGTATTAAAGGCTCATTATTTGTTGATTATGGAACGCTTTTTGGTTTAGACTATGAAAAGGATAAATATATGGATAGTAAGCTTATAAGGGTTTCACCAGGTTTTGGTTTCTCAATGCCATCTCCATTTGGAAAACTTAGATTAGATTTTGGATTTCCTTTAGTTAAGGAATCTTACGACGTGATACCATCACCAAATTTTAAATTTTCTATTGAAGCGGGGATTTGAATGAAACATATACAGTTATTTATATCGGTTATTGCCTTAGTTGTTTCCTTATTTGTGGGATATAAGTTTGTAAACTATCAACCCCAGGGTACATTCCACACAAAAGCTGCCATTGTTGATAGTGATGAGGTTATTAATAAATCTCTTGCTTTACAAAGTGTACAACAGCAGATAAGAGACAGAAATTCTGCATTACAACAAGAATTTGAAAAAGAGTTAGACAAATTTAAACCATCAAAAGAAGAATTTGACCTTTTATCAGAAGCTGCTAAAGAAGAAAAGACAGAGCAATTTAACAAACGCGCTGTAAAAGCTAGAGATGATTATGCTAAAAAAATGTCAGATTTGGAAGAAAGTTATAGAGATGCAGTAGATAGCATTTTTAATAAAATAAAAGAAGTGGCGAAGAAAACTGCAGAAAAAAACGAAATAAATTTGGTATTATTTGTTTCAAAGAAAAATCAAGTTTTATACTCTACAGGTGAAGTTGATTTATCAGTTATGGTCTTAAACAATATCAATAAAGAAATACCAGAATTTGCTATTATGGTTGCAAAATAATATAAAATATGGTCCAACTCAATATTGGTGATATAATAAAAATATTACCACATTCTTATCCATTGCTCTTGGTAGACAGAGTTATAGAATGCGATCCTGGTAAAAGCATAAAAGCACTTAAAAATGTGACATTCAATGAACCATTTTTTACTGGTCATTTTCCTGGCAATCCTATAATGCCTGGAGTGTTGATCATTGAGTCTCTAGCTCAGGCATCTGCTATATGCGTGCTTAGTGAAGGACATCAGGATATGATAGAAAATACAGTAGTTTACTTTATGTCTATTGAAAATGCGAAATTCAGAAAGCCTGTTACTCCAGGAGATACATTGATTCTTCAATCTAACATTAAAAGTACACGCCTCAACGCATGTAAATTCGAGTGCATCGCATATGTGGGTGGAGAAAAGGTTGCAGAAGCAACAATTTTAGCTACAGTACGAAATGCAAAGTAGTGTGTTTTTGAGGGGTTATAGATTAAGATTGTATCTGTCTATAGTGTATTAATCGTAAAGATATAGCCAAAATAGTAAGGTTTACCATTTTTTCTGTCATCCTATGACTTGATCATAGGATCCAGTATAAAAAAATTCCTGGATCCCAGTGTCACGCACTGGGATGACAACTGCTTATTTTCAAAAATTGTTTAAATATTACTGATTCTATTCGGTAAACCTTATTTATATTAGCTATACAAGTTGGAATTTAAAAGGAGATTCAAGGGATGCTACTTACTAAGTAACATCCCTTTGAAGAAAGTGAATTATTCGATATGGCAAGCGTTGTATTTACCTTTAGACTCTACAGTTGTGTCATGTTGGTGAACTTCAGCATGAACAGTCATTTTAGTAGAAGGCTTAATAAATTCCCCATCTTGCAATGAATTTCTTCTTTTTAAGCCATTCTTCACTTTATTAATCTCGTCCTCAGAACCTTGCATTTTTAGCCCAGAGTGCCTTAGAGAAGAATCAGACGAGCCCATTCCACTATCAGAATTACGACGATAACCAAAAGAACTTGTAGATTCGCTACCACTCAATCTGCTAGTAGTACTTGAAAAGCTAGCATCTGAAACTCCACTACTGAGAGAATTACTGGGATCTCTATGTGGTTTCGGTGGTCCCTCTACACTAGGTACTGCTGGTATAGAAACTGGAATAGAAGCACTAGCTTGGGAAGGGTTGCAGTTAGCTCCTATTTTTGCAGTCTTCACCTCAGAGAAAGCTTGATATCCAACTTCTGTAGTATTCTCTTTTGCTGATTTACCTATTCTAGGAAATGAGAAAAAAGACCATTTTGCCTTCTTGTGCTCTGTAGGACTCAATAGCTCTGCTGTACTGCCATCAGTACTTACAGAATTTAGTGAATTTAATGAACCACTGTTTGGTAAGCTACTAGTGGAACGCACAGAGCTACTTTTGCTTTCTGGTAAAGTCAGTGAAGAAGGCTTCTTAGCTTTTCCCTCTGCTGTGTTATTACGTCTCACAGAAGCATGAAATCTTTCTTCTCTGATAATATCCTTAATCTCACCATAATGTTCGGAGAAAATGCTATCAATTAAATAGCTCTCTTTAGGCAATGACCTTTCTGTTAACAACTTCTCTAATGTTCGTAGAGTTAAATTATTAACAAATTTTTTCTGCCATTTCAGGTCAGTAACATGTTCTGTTTGACCTGCACTTTTTTCTTCTGCTATTTTTAAGTCAATTTTTGCTGATATTTCAGAAAGTATATTTTTAACTAACTTGGAACTATTCTCTGTATCAGCAAAAATTGTTTTCATGTTCTCTCTTATTTCATTAACCTTCTTGAGTTCCTCTGGAGTAAACTTTTTTATTTCGTTTAAATAGTTAGTTTCACCAGCAAGACGATACAATTTATCTGCTGTAGCATTTAACATGCTGCTAGCTCTCTCTTTTATTTTTTCCTTTGAGTGCCCGTAACCTCTTTTTAATGAATCCCTTGAGTCCTCGTAACCTTTCTTAGCACCTTCACCTGCTTGTTTTGCAACATATCCGAGACCCTTAACTACTTTTTCTCCTGACCATTTTAATCCTTGAAACGCATAAGAAACTGCTTTTACAGCAAAAAACAGAGCAAGACTAACAACAGCACCTGTTGCAGCAAGTGGTAAAGCAATTGCCAAAATTGGAAGTGCTGCAAAAACTATAGCACCTACAGAAGATATAGCAAGTGCTTGCTTTTGCGTAGGCCAATCAGCAAAATCTTCTACTGATTTTTTTAGCAATTTAAAAAATTCATTTTTCTGTTGACGTTGCTCAAACGATTGATTACCAGTAAAAGCTAAATAGTCAGCTTCCCATTGAGAATATCGACTACCAGACCCTTCTTGAACTGTTTGAACTTCAGGAGCATTCAAATCTATTAAATCTCCTTGTTGATTTTGCTGTGATGCAGAACCTTTCTTCGATTCAATGAAATTTGCTAGCTCTTTACTGATTGGAAGAGTTTGACTTTGTTGATTGTGCTGTGATGCAGAACTTTCAGCAAAATTTGAATTTCCTTGTTTATTAGGTGACATTTTAAACCTCACTATTAATAAAATATATTATAATTGTATACTTTTGATTCTTAAGTTAGTGTTAAATCTATTGTCGATATTCATTTATCGTTGAATAATTTTGCTTGACGCGTTTTTTAAGACTATACGCTTGTATCGCTTAATGATTTTGGATTTCTTACCCTAAGCAAGCCTGCACAGAGGCTATAGGAATGGATAATTTTTCAAAAACTTTTACTAAAGACTCTGTCAAATGTTCTATCATTTCATCAGTATGGTAAGGTGTTGGTGTAATGCGAAAACGCTCAGTTCCCTTTAGCACTGTAGGGTAGTTTATATGCTGCACATATATTCCATGCTCATCAAACAATAATTTTGATGCTTTTTTGGATAATTCTGAATCACCAATTATTATTGGAATTATATGAGTATCTGTAGGTATGAAGCTCATTCCTGCATTTCTTAATGATTCTTTTACCTTTTTTACTACTTGCCTTTGTTTTTCCCTTTCAATATTACTCGATTTTAGGTGTTCAACGCTTGCCCTTGCTGCCGCTGCAAGAACCGGTGACATAGCGGTAGTGAAAATAAACCCAGGAGCGGAACTTCTGATCACATCAACCAGACTTTTTGATGATGCTATATACCCTCCCATAACTCCAAAAGCTTTCGATAACGTTCCTTGAATAACTGTTATTCTATCCATCAAACCTTCTTTTTCTGCGATTCCACCACCATGTGCACCATACATTCCAACAGCATGCACTTCATCCAAATAAGTAATTGCATTATGTTGATCAGCAAGATCACATATTTCTTTAAGTGGAGCTATATCACCATCCATTGAATATACGGACTCAAGAGCTATTATTTTTGGTGTCTTTTTATCTATAGAATTGAGCAACTGCTCTAGATGATTAACATCATTGTGCCCAAATATATGTTTTGGTCTTTTTCCCGCCTTTATCCCTTCTATCATCGAAGAATGATTTTTCTCGTCCGAAAAAATCACAACATTGGGGATAACCGATGATAAAGTGCTGAGCGTCGTCTGATTAGCAAGGTAGCCACAAGCAAAAGTTAAAGCAGCTTGCTTTTTGTGCAGGTCAGCTAAAGATTTTTCCAACTCTACAACTTCTTTTGTTGTACCAGATATATTTCTTGTTCCACCTGCACCAACTGATGAGTTTTGAATAGCAGCAATGACATTCTCATTCTGCGACATTCCCAGGTAGTTATTACTGCACCAAACGATTACTTCCCTATTCCTTTCATAATCCATAATGTGAGGAAGCTTTCCAGGTAAAGAAGCGAAGTGCGTAAACTCACGGTAACGGCCTTCGCTTTTTATATCGTTTATTTTGTTTGAAAATATTTCTTCGTAGTTTACCAAGTTTTGATCTACTAATAATTAATACAATTATAATAAATTATTTAATGGTAAACTACAATCTTTATTCTTCAACTTACGATACAGCAGGTGCTTTAGTAGCTGCAACTTCAGTAATATTATTATCTTTAAGCTCACTTGAAGGCCCACAGCAATATAAGAACGTAGCACCAATTACACACAAAACTGCAACTGCTATTCCGACAGCTAGCATTTCTAAGTAAAATGCAACAGCTAATCCTGAAGCAATTCCAGCTATTGCTAGTCCAGAAGCAGCTACAACGGACCACTTACTCTTTTGTGCATCTTGTAAATTTTTATTTGGATCACTAGGCTGTCCACCATCGTTATGAGTATTATTTGTAACTTCTACCACATGATCTTCTTCGTCAGAACTGTCCTCAAGTAACGCTGTATCCTCACTACAATCATCTACCAGAATGTTAGTGTCAGTTCTCTCACTTGAAGAAGAATCTTCATGATCGCCTAGAGTCGCTTGACTATCACTCACATCTTTAACCATATCACTCAGAAGACCAACAATTTCTGGATCAATATGTTCTGAATGACTTGCACCGGCCTGATCATTAGTAGAAGTGACTGCCATATCGCTCACAGATTCACGAATTTCTTGATCGATATGTTGTGCATGACTAACATCAGCGCTTGGCTCAACTTGAGTATTAAGAAGCTCCTCATTATGAACCTGAGATTCCTTAGCTTTCGCTTTTCCACTTTCAGTAGGTGCACCCTTCCATGAAGTTGGGTTGTTACCCTTACCATATTTATTATTACCACTTTTTTTATTTCTAGCCATTACACCCTCCGTTAAACTATTTACTAAAAATTCATTATTATCTTGTTGAGGCTCCTGCACAAGAACATCAGTAGCATTTACAACTTGTGTATTTGCTTGTCTTTGTATACCAGTATTGCTCTGTAGAAAACCTCGAATACGATACAAGGTACTAATGATAGCAGTAATTTTACAGTACTCAACAAAAGTTATATCAGCAAAAACTTCTTCTTGGGCTGCTTCACCATAAAAAGGGATCATTTGGACTATATTATAGATAACCCCACCTGCTTCAGGTGTTTTGACAAGACGTTGACTTGTTTTTTCAATCTGTTCCTCAACTATTGCCAAAGCAGTGTCAAATTCCCCTTTATATATTGCCTGCATAGCTGGAGTTTGCTGATCAGAGCAGCTCAAATCACATAACAGCGCAATCACTATTTCATCTGCTTCTTCTATTGCATTTTTCAGTATATTTCTTATAACTTTCCTTATTACATCTTTACTATTTCGTCCATTCTCTTGATAAATTTGCATATAAGCAAACACACTGGTTACAATATCTTTATTTCTGGTATTAGATAATGCAATTAGAATCGATTCGTATACGTTATCAAATTCATTATTTTTCAATTTTTGCTTAAGGTAATTAATAACATCGTCGCTACATTCGGAACATTTTTTACATAAGCTCTCAATAAATCCGATATTGCCAGAATCGAGTGTAATTTTCAGAATTAAATCATAAATTTTCCTTCTACTACGAGCGTTTATATTTTTTAAGATTTGCTCCTTTAGTACTGAAATTACCTTATCATCTGCAAATGCTTGTTCATATATACTATAAGTACCGCGACCTGCACTCCGTATGTATCGCTGGCATAAATACTCAACAATAGATACATGCTCCTGGCTCATTGCAGACGCTAAAAGGTTCACAATACTTCTAGTTAACAGATCTTTTTTGATTTCATCATCAGCACACTTCTCAAATATATCTAGCACCATCGTAATAAATGGCTCGTTTTGAGCGAGAGATGCAGTTTCAAATACACCATATACATATAAAGGATCAGAGCGACTTGTCTGTAACGTTTCTATAAGATCCTTTAAGACATATGGAACAAGAACTGCTTGTAAAAAGGCTTGCTCATTTCTTAATGCTATAACTGAGAAAAAGTTAACTTGACCACATTGCGTTTTAATTATTTGTTCTTTTAAGCTCTGATAAAGGTCAGGGAATTTCTCTGTAAAGATTTCAATATATCTTCGACCACCAACAAGTGAAGATAGAAGAATTGAATTTTCTTGATTGAATAATATTGCTTTATACCTTTCTGTAAGTTTATCGTTAGCTGCAATTGCTAAAAGCACCAGTTCTTTTACTGAGTAATCACACTTGAGCTCTTGATTAATCTTATATGGCAAAAGTATATTCGAATATATATGTTGGTGATCACTTCTTTCTTTTAAATTCAGGTGAAGTTGCTGTAAACAAAAGCTTTTGAAATTTTCACTATCTAGATCAACAACAGATATGATTCCATAATTGTCAATATCATTTACAATCTTATCTAATTCTTCATAGCTATTATCTTGTTCATAACTATTATCGTTTATGGCATTATTTAGGATATCTGTTATTTCTATAATAGTTAAATTTTTAGGCAGAGTAACAAATGACTCCTCTTCATTACCCTCGATTATAAATGATTTATTACCTTCACCAATATTCCCAATAAGAGACACAATAAGTGAATTATCAGTTAATACAGCTTTTTTAACAGGATTTTCAACTTCTTCATTCTCTGAACAATTACCTGAGTCTCTAGAATCTGACTTTTCAAATCCATGCCAACTCTTAATTAATCTTTCATCTTTGATGTCTGAAAAAACTGTATCTTCTGATACGGATGATACGAAATCGCGAAAATTAGGACCAAACATAACTTACCCCCACAAAGTACATGCTTATTCAAGCATAGTACTAAATAGGAATATTGCCAAGCAAATTGTTTAATCTCTTAAAAATTCACTAATATCGTTTACTCCTTTACCTTCTACGATACAGCAACGGTTGGTCTTTGAGCAATTGCAATAACTGAAGGGAAATCAGCATCATCGAGATTTTGAAAAGTCATAAAAGACGACAAATTATCATCAGTTGGAGTGTTCTTACCATCATTGGGATTTTCAGGAGCAGGAACAATAAAAAATGATTCATAATATTCATCAGCATTATCTTCATCAGCATTTTTACTAATGGGCTGAACCCCTCCAAAATGTTTACTGATATCATTAAGTAAACTTGTACCATTGGCATGGTACTTTTCAAATTCTTTAGGGATGGTAAATTCTACTTCGCCATTTTTGTATACTACTTCGCCATTTTCCTGAGATTCAAGTGTAAATTTTAGCTTGTTATTAAATTTATATTGTTCAGGTGGTTGTTCTGGATCTGAATTTTTTACAACCATAACCTCACTATACTCAATGTTTAAGGAATTTACACTATTACAACGAATGCTGATTGTTTTTTCAGGAATTGTTGGTATTAATTTATATTGAGCAAATATATGATGAATTTGATCATATACTAAAGCTTCATGCCCTGCTTGATTACAACTTCTGATTAATTCTCGTAGAATGAGTGGACATGGAACTTCTGCTCCAGGAACAGATTCAAACATTCTTATAAAAGTATATTCTGCACGCATAAGATAATCAAGATTTTCACCTACATCTCCAAGCCATTGTTTAACTGTTTCCTTAGATATACCTCTATTATTAATTATAAAGGCCATTGCAGGAAGATCTCTACACGCCTGCTTACCAGAATCTACATAGACATTCTTTTTAATGACTCTTGCCTGATCAAGCAAAGATTGTTCCAATTGAAATTCTAGGCTCTTACTTGAATTTTTGTTGTTTGTTGGTTCCGTTAGAAACCATCCAAAGAAATTGCCAAACATGTTTTACTCCTAAATAAATATAATTAATTAAAGTATAGCACTAAACAGTAACTTTGCCAAGCAAGTTATTTAATTTTTTAATAAAGCTACTAGTATCTTCTATTTCTTCACCTTCTACGATGCATGCTTGATAGAACAATAAGTGAATCATATCCTCTAATGTAGCGTTTTCAACATTCTCAGCGTGTGACTGCATTATGCTTTTTATTACTGGGTGTTTGATGTTAATCTCCAGCACTTTTGGAGTGCGGTAATTTAGCTGCTTCTGTTCACGTAAAAAACGCTCCATTCTAAGGTCCATCGCACCTTCATCAACCGCTAGACATACAGGGCTATCGGTCAGTTTTTTAGAAATTTTCACACTTTTTACTAAATCTCCGAGTATCGTGGTGAAATATTGCAGTATAGACTCTGCACTTTCTTTCGACTCTTCTGCAGTTGATCTATTTTCTTCGTCTTGTTTTTTATCTTCTTCGGAAGAGAATTTTTCTAAATCTACATCCGCACGAGTTACAGACTTAAACTTTTTATCTTTATATTCATGAATTACACTAGTCCAGAAATCGTCAACTGGATCAACAAATAGGAGCACTTCGAGTCCCTTACTGATGAACCCTTCAAGCTGCGGACTATTTTTCACTGAATCAAGGCTATTGCCTGTGAGATAATAGATCTGTTCCTGCTCAGGCTTCATTCTGCTTATGTAGTCATCAATGCTGACTAATTTGTCACCCTCAGTGCTCTGAAATCTACAAATTGAGAGTAGTGCTTCTCTTTCATCAGTTGGCATAGCTTCACAAAGCCCTTCCTTTAAAACGGCACCAAAATTAGTCCAGAATTTCGTATATTCTTCCAGGTTTTCTTTTGCCTTTTTCCCAAGTTCTGCTATTACACGTTTCGTTAGTGATTTTCTGATTTGCTCAACAACGCGGTTGTTCTGCAGGGTTTCTCTGCTAATGTTGAGTGGTAAATCTGGTGAATCGACCACGCCTTTCAAGAAACGTAAATATTGCGGTATAATCTGCACATTATCTTCAGTAATGAAGACTTTATTTACGTATAATTTCACAGAGCAACGTCTGTCTGGGTGAAATAAATCAAATGGTTTGATGGATGGTACGTAAAGCAAATTTGTATATTCAATTGCGCCTTCATTTTTATTGTGCAATATCATCCATGGTTCTCCACCAACATGCGCAACACCGCGGAAAAAATCGTTGTGCTCTTCTTGAGTAACTTCGTTTTTTGATTTAGTCCAAATTGCAGCCTTACTATTCAACTTTTCACTTTCTCCTTTCTCATCTATAAACTCAACAGGAAAATTTATGTGGTCTGAATAAGTAGTAACAATATTTTCAATACGAAATTTATCTAAAAATTCATTTTCTTCAGGACGCATAATTAACGTGATTTTCGTTCCCCTAGAGATTTGCTCATCTAATTTACTTATTGAATATTCTCCATCTCCTTTTGATTTCCATACCCATGAGTCTTCTTCACCTGCTTTTCTGGACTCAACTATCACTTCTGAAGCAACCATAAAGCTTGAGTAAAAACCGACACCGAACTTACCAATAAGCTCAACAGCTTGATTTGAGTCTTGATTATTTTTAATTGCATTCAAAAATTTCTGTGTACCAGAGCTCGCAATTGTACCCAAGTTATCTATTAAATCTTGTCTGCTCATTCCGATACCATTATCAGTGATACATAGCTCACTCTCCTCTTTGTTGACTCTAATAGTAATTTTTAACTCATCACTGGAATCCAGCAAATTTGAATTAGATTGAGATTCATAGCGTAATTTGTCGCACGCATCCGATGCATTTGATATTAGTTCACGCAGGAAGATATCTTTGTTAGTATAAAGCGAATGAATTACTATATTTAGTACTTTTCCTACTTCAGCATCAAATTTTAAATTTTCAGTTTCTTTTACGCTATGCATTTTGAGCTCCATTATTTGCCACTACAACAATAGATTTAAGTACTGAACTCAGATCTTTCAAGGTTAAAAGCTAATTTATAGGCAAAGTAGGTTATATTTTATGCAATAATACAGATGCATGCGCTGCTATTCCCTCCTCTCTTCCAATAGAACCTAATTTTTCTGCGGTAGTTGCCTTAATATTTACAAATTCATCATCAATTTCCAATATCTCTGACAGAGTTTTTTTCATTTCTGCCTTATAAGGTGATATTTTAGGTTTCTCACAAACTATAGTGACGTCTAAATTTGATACGCCGTATCCTTTCTCTCTTGCTTTTTTAGCGGCAAAATCAAGAAAGTGGAGTGAATCGCAATCTTTCCATTTGAGTGAATCAGGAGGAAAGTGCTCTCCTATATCGCCACATCCAAGTGCCCCTAATATCGCATCAACGATTGCATGTATTGCAACATCACCGTCTGAATGTGCTTCTATTGTCATATCGTGTTCAATTTCTACACCGCAAATTTTTATAAAGCATTTAGTATCATTTTTAGGTTCAGTAAATTTATGTATATCATAGCCAGTTCCAACACGAAATTTTGGTTCTTCAAGTAGAAGCTTTGCCATATTAATATCCTCTTCAGTAGTTAACTTAAAATTGCTTTTCTCACCTTGAATAATTGCAACGCGCTTTTTGTGCTCTATCACTAGCGATGAATCATCAGTGAATTCTTTAGATGACTCATGACATGATAATAATTCTTTGAAATTAAAAATTTGAGGGGTTTGTACAGCTCTAAGTTTTGCTCTTGAAATCGTAGATTCAATGAAGCCATCGTTTACTAATGATATAGTATCTGTAACCTCTATTGCAGGTACAATTCCTGTGCACTCACTATCGCAACTGATAGATTCAACTAGTTTATCTATTAGGCTGAGCGAAACAAAAGGCCTACAAGCATCGTGTACTATGACAAATTCAGGGTCAATTGTTTGTAAGCTTTCAAGTCCAAGTTTTACGGAATCTTGTCTGCTTTTTCCACCATGTACAGATTCTAGTAGTTCAGCATCTGTAATTGATGAGATCGCTTCTCTATAAAAACCTTCATGATCTTTATTAATCACTACTCTGATATAATCTACATACTGATTAACTAGAAATTTTTTAATCGTATGAAATAAAACAGATTTACCTGCTAGTTTTATGTACTGCTTAGGAATTGTGGCGTTGCATCTCTTTCCCACCCCTGCTGCAACGATTAATGCTGCTATTTTGTGTTTCTCAAGTTTGATGTTGGTCATATTTATCACTTTAAACCTACGTATATAATAACATGTTATCTAAATGCGATGACATAGTTTCTGTGTCCTTTACTTTTTAATCAGTATTTTCTATATTGTAATTGTTAGGTTTATCACATAAAAAGGAGTGTTACCTTGAGTTTATTTAATAACCTTTATAAAGGTTTGTTAAAAACCTCTTCTCGCTTTAGCAATGAAGTAAAAAATATTTTTTCTACTAAAAAAAAATTAGATCAAACGCTCTTAGATGAGCTAGAAGATTTGCTAATCAGCATGGATATTGGTCATAAAACTTCTAAGTTAATTATTGATAAGCTAGCAAGTGCTAAATTTGAAAAGGAAGTTGAGCACGATATCATCAAAAAGCAATTGATGGATGAAATCGAAGCGATATTAAATCCAGTTGCTGAGCCGCTAATTTTAGAGAAAAAGCCACATATTATAATGGTATGCGGAGTAAATGGTAATGGTAAAACCACAACTATAGGAAAGCTTGCGTCTCAATACACGAAGATTGGAAAATCAGTGATGCTCGTTGCATGCGATACGTTTAGAGCTGCTGCTAATGAGCAGTTGAACGTTTGGGCAGAGCGATCTGGCTGCTCTATTATGAGTGGAGAGCACGGTACCGATTCTGCAAGTGTAGCGTATAAAGCTGTAAGTCAGGCTATAAAAAATAATATAGATGTTGTTATGATCGACACAGCAGGAAGGCTGCAGAATAACGTGAATCTTATGGAAGAATTATCAAAAATATATAGGATCATAAAAAAATTAGACAACACTGCTCCTCACGATGTTATTTTGGTCCTTGATGCAACTACAGGTCAAAACGCGTATAGCCAATTGGAGGCGTTTAGCAAAATGGTGAACGTTACAGGGTTAATAATAACAAAGCTAGACGGCACTGCTAAAGGTGGAGTAGTGGTTGGGTTAGCCCAAGAATACAAGATAAAGTTACACGCCATAGGAATTGGTGAAAATATAGAAGACTTAAGAGAGTTCACTGGCAAGGAGTTTGCTGAAGCGCTATTTAATGATAATCAGTGATTGTGATTAATGAAGGAAGCTACAAAAATCTCAATGGTTTATCCACAGGAGAAATGTGCTATTTTTTATACCACTCGTTTATAAGTTTATTGGTTTCAGCATTAAAAAAATTTTTCAATGGCTGTCTAGTTGTGATTTCGGCCTTTTTAGCAATACATCTATCTTTGCATATCGCATATTTTATATGAAAGTTTAGATCAATGTATTCTTGATTTGAAAGTACGCTTACCTTAAAGGGAAATAATACTACATTTTCATATATATTGCTGACAAATATCTCTTTTCCTACTTCATCTTTATGCTCACTTGGAGCAGGCCAGTGAATATCTATGCTTGATGTATTACCTCTATAGCTAATAAACGTTGGCAAACCAAAATCTCCTGGATCTTTATAATATATATGCCAATCTGGATCTATTGAGATTTTTATTGCACCCTTAATAGTGAGATTTGCTTTATCTATCTCCCCAATAAGCAAATCAAATTTTACAACTTCTTCATCAGCGTATAATTGAACACAAGAAAAAATTAAAAATAATATTGAATATATGTATATTTTCATGAAAGTAATTTGATTTTTTAAAAGAAATCAATTTGAATTTTAACTGATATATTAATGATATTATATACATTCTTTATTAATATAGCGTTATGTTAGCGTACACATCATCGCACCTTGTGCTTGCGCAGCTAACAATAATTTACATGTATACTTTAATTTGTAAGAACATGGTTTTAATATATAAGATCTAATGCATTATACATGCAGACCTAGCACCACATCACCCACCTGCACATTCTTTCCCTCTTGAATAGGAATGCTTTTGATTACCATCGTTGCTTCTGCACATATAATATTTTCCATTTTCATTGCTTCCACAACAAACAAAGACTGTCCTATTTCTACCTGATCTCCTATATTCACATATAGTTTAACTAATAAGCCAGATATCGGCGACTTTACAGCCTCTGCTGAAATTTCCTCCGCTTCATTACTCAGCATTAATTTATTTAATTCAGCCACATGTGGATGGAATACAGAGCACTCTGTCTTCATTCCGGCATGCTTTATTAAATATTTATTATTTTGTCTCTCTATTTTTAGAGTAATATCTACATCATCATTAATTGTTATATATAGTAATTTATAGCTATTTTGTTTCCATTTACCTCTCACAGAGTATGTATTATGATTATATACTGCTGTTAATGTGCTATCTTCGTACTTTGCATTTATGGAGTATTCATTTTCATTTATATTCACTATGAATAAATCTCCTGCATGGCCATCTGTCATACAAGTAGCAGATGCTGGTTCTTTTTTTCTGGATTCCAGTGTCACGCACTGGAATGACATTGGAGAGTGAGTAGCTGCCGCTGGTTCTTTTTTACTAGATTCCAGTGTTACGCATTGGAATGACACCGAAGAACACTGTTTTTCCTCACTCTCCAAGTGAGCATACAGCGAAGCTAAAATAGATATTTTTATATATTCTTCTGTAACAAAGTCACCATGAAATCCATCAGGGTAAAAGTCTGGAATAAATCTAGTGTGAAGTTTGCCTGCAATAAAATTTGGATGATGGAAAATAGACTCAAGAAATTCTATATTATTTGTGACTCCTTCTATATAGCATTCAGACAATGCTTTTTGCATTCTGCTGGTCGCTTCTATTCTATCTTTTCCGTATGTTATCACCTTTGCAATCATTGAATCATAGAACATACTAATTTCCGAACCTGCGGCTACTCCATCATCTATTCTTACATAATCATTTTCGCTTGGTTTATCATAGTATTTTATTCTCCCACTAGAAGGAAAGAATTTCTTCGACGTATCTTCAGCGCAAATCCTACTTTCTATTGCCCATCCAGTAAGTTTGATATCATCTTGGCTAAACCTTAATTTTTCTCCGCAAGAAGTTCTGATCATTTCTTCCACTATATCTATTCCAGTAATAAACTCAGTTACTGGGTGTTCAACTTGCACTCTAGTGTTAACCTCAAGAAAGTAGAATTTGTGATTTTTGTCTACAACAAACTCAACAGTACCTGCTGAAAAATAGCCCACCTGCTTTGCTAGACAAACACACTGAGCATACATTTCTTGTCTCACTTTCTCATTGATAAACGGACTTGGAGTTTCCTCCATTAGCTTCTGGTTATTCCTTTGTATCGAGCACTCCCTCTCTCCAAGACAAACTATATTGCCATATTTATCCGCTATAATTTGTATTTCGATGTGTCTTGGTAGCTCTATATATTTCTCTATGAATATGCTGCCATCTTTAAAGCTTTTTTCTGCTTCATTTGTTGCTGATATAAATGCAAGTTCAACTTCTTGTTTTGAATGTACAACACGCATTCCCTTGCCACCACCACCTGCAGCAGCTTTGAGCATAACAGGAAAACCAATTTCTTCAGCAACTTTTGCCGCATGAGTAGCATCGTTAATTTTACCCATATAACCTGGCACTACATTTACTCCAGCTTTTTTTGCAGCTTCTTTTGCTGTGATTTTATTAGCTGTAGCTTCTATTGTTTCTGCACTTGGACCGATGAAATCTATATTATATTTTTGAAGAGCACGTGGAAAATCCGGATTTTCTGCTAAGAAACCATAACCAGGATGCACCGCCTGCGCACCTGTTTCAATTGCTACCTCGCATATTTTATCAATGTTTAAATAACTAAGGCAAGAAGGCGAAGGGCCAATGTATCTTGATTCATCTGCTTGTCTTACATGCACAGAATTAACATCTGCGTCCGAATATACACAAACGCAAGATATACCCATTCTATGGGCAGTTTTTATAATTCTGCAGGCAATTTCTCCCCTGTTTGCTATTAAAATTTTACTGTACTTTTTTTCTGTCATTTATGTGTGCTTATCTCAAGTTAAGAAAGTACATTCCTATATAATGACCTGCAAGTAATTTCTATTTTCATTAAACAGATATACCTTCTGAAACTTGTGTAATATCAACATCTTGCATTGAAGTGCCGTCATTATGCAAGTTGTATATCTCTTTGCATGCATTAAATGATAGATATGTAACCCCAGCAAAAGCCATTGAAGCTATTGAACTCAGTGCAAAAGTCTGAGAAGTCAAAAATAAAAGATATAAAGACAGACACAAAGCAGCAATAGAAGCCACAGCTCCTATTACATATAAAAATAGGTGAAAGTTTTTATTACATATGAGCTTATCTTGTATGCCTACAGCTTTTTTTATATCTTCTTTTTCTGTTTTGCTAACACAATCAAGAGGAGTTTTTTTATCTTTATTCAATGCGCATTTACTACGCAATGCCTCTACAATATAACTCTTATCATTTTTTAACTTTTCCTTTACCTCTTTTAATTCCTTTTGAGACTCTTTTATATCTGCATTATTTCCAGCTTCTTTTGCTTTTTTAATAAAGCCCTCTAGCCTTTTAATTTCATTATTTGCAGTTAACTCCAAGTGCTCAAACACTCCTTTTACTATAACCTGAAGTATTCCCATCCTTGCTGCTATATGCAGTGGATTTTCATGATTCTCATTATATTCTAATAAACGAACATTTTTTTCAATGCTTTGCTTAAAAATATACATAAAAGCATTAATATTTCCTGCTCTTGCCGCTATGTGTAAATAATTATCTCCATCTCTATTTACTTTTTTCTTTTTATCATTGAGTGGACTGCTGTACCTGAAGCTAATGTCTAGTACTTTTAATAATTGAAATTCAGCTTGTTCTGAAAATATTCCTCTTAAATTCCTATTTTTAATAGCTAAGCATAATGCATTTTCTCCAGTACTGTCTTTCATTGCACAATCAGCACCCTTTTCTAATAGCACTGCTATGATTTTAACGTCAGGATTTTGTTGTCTTAAAGCAACGTGTAAAGGTATATTTTTATCTCCCAAGTTAATTATTGAAGAGTCGTTATGCCCATTTGTTACACCTGCGCTTAGAGCAGTTTTAACTTTTTCACCATCACCTTCTTCAATTGCACAAATCAGATCTTTAAGCTTTTTAAACTGAGCAGTAGTCACACCACACCCCACAATATTTAACCAATAATAAATTATACAACATAGTTTATTAAAAATAAATATAATTAATTGTAACAAATTTTAGCTAAAATAAAAAGCAAAGCCTTGTTCAGATGTATAATTTTTAATATTATGGACAGTATGGAAAGGTGGCTGAGCGGTCTAAAGCACACGCTTGGAAGGCGTGCACATATGAAAATATGTCGGGGGTTCGAATCCCCCCCTTTCCGCCACACCAGCAAGTTCACACAGCGACCTGAGTACTTAGGAAAAATTGGCTCCATACCCTTATCTCCTACCAACTCCTGCGCTTCGGCTTGTGCTTGCTCCTTGACTTACGTTTACATCACTCAGCGTTGTGCTACTTTCCTCATGCAACAACCTATTTATGCCCATATTAATCAGCTCAGGATTAACTGTTTCATCTCTCAAGACTTGGGTTTTATTATGCTTAATTTCGTCTATTATTGAACTGAGTAATTGTTCTGGTGAAGAAGAATTATGTTGCATAACATGCTTCACAACTGCTTCTACGATTCTAACTTGATTATCTATTACTATGTCATATAAATCATCATCAAAACCTCGTGTTTTTTTTGAAAAGATCTGGCTTATCCTACCAGTATGCTCTGCCCTTTGAGCTTCCTGCTCTGCCCTTTGTTCTAGTTGATCTAGTTCTGCACTATATTCAGCTTTCCTTCTTCTATCTTTTTCAAAAAATGTTTCCAGTGGTTTTAATTCCTCATTCAATAAAGTTGCTAAGTGATTGAGCACAAAAACTATTACATTTCCTATCTCCTTTTTTGTGTAAACATTACTCTGATAACGTATGTAATATTTATTTATTTTCTCATCCAATTCTTTTTCACTTTGATTGTGGTAGTAATAATTTACCATAAGGTTTGAAAATTGTGACAGTTCTTGGTATGAAAGCTCTCTCATATATTTTTTACTTATTTCAGTAAACTCTGTTTCTTCTTCTCCCAACGCAAATTTCTGCTGCTTAAATAAATCATCATTAAATCTTACATTCCTCCGCGTAGGAAAACAACTCTCTATATTCTCGCATAACTTAACTGCGAACTTATAATACATATTTATCAAATTGGTATACTCGAGCATTGGCTGCACAAATATTCCATCCGGTTTTACTTTACCAGCCTTATTGCTTTTTAATATTTGATATTGCTCTTTAGCTTCTTTCACCAGCTTCTCCACTTCTGGCTTTATTATTTTCAACCCTTCAGCACTTTTACATTCTTGGTTTAATTCTTTTAAATTTTGCACCCACATTTCTTCGTAAGATTTTTGATATTTTTCATTATATTTTTCAAAACTGCCTTTTATTTTATTCATTGAATCAATGCAATTTTTCGCTTCTTGCATCGGTTCTTTGCTGCTCAATATTTTTTTCACTAAGCTTAACATATTTTCCAGTGGCTCTACGTAATGCTCTTTTGCTTCTCTAAGATAACGATTTCGTTCCTGCATCAGCATGCCTTCTTCCCACAACGCTAGATAAAATAATTTACTGCTTGCAGCAACATTAATTATTTTATACAACTCTTTGCCGCTATTGATCAGGCTGACTGGAAGTTCTCCAAATAACCTATATATATGACCATATGTTTTATTTGGATGAGTTTCCTTCATTACATAATCATGCACGCTATTTAGTGCTTTCTTAATTTCGGTAATCGTTTTTTGTATATCATCTGCAGCAACTATTTGCTTATCTGGATGATATCTTAATGATAATTTTTGAAAATCTTTGATTCTTTCTTTGGCATATTCACCATGTTTTTCTTTACTCTTTTTTCCTTCTTCCACATCCTGCAGACTCGAATCAAGACTCGTTAGTATCCCTTTTAACTTAAATTGCTCCAGGGCCTTATTTAAAGTCATATTAGCATCGCCATCAAAATTATGACTTAGAGCAATTGCTCTGATTAAGTTGCCGAACCTGTCTGTTGGTACCAATGCATTTGCAGTATTAGCTCCATTTCTCAAATAAGAATATGCTGTTGCTACTCCTGCTGCCGCTGTTATCGCTGCCACGGTTGCACCTGTTGCTAGACCGATTGCCATTTTTTTCGCTGTATCCATTCTTTGCACCCCTTTTGTTAATTGTTGATAATTGAAAAAATACCCATATTGAACAATGCGCCATTGATGCACTATTACATTTGTAAAAAATCCCAGAACCACTCTCCAAAATAAAGAATATCTATCATAATCCTTCGCCCTTTTTTCTTGGGGCTCGGTCATCATAATATCTTTTATTTTAGAACTCCACGGCCACCACCAATGAGCTTTCATTTCACCAAACGCTTCCAGCAGCTCTAGGCATTCCTTTTCTAAATTTTCACGGTTTTCATTTTTTTGCTGCAGCTCTTTAGCATTCAAGCCTTTTTGCTTGCAGAGATATTCAAACACAGTTGGACCAAACTCCCAAAAGAGCACTCGATATTTTTGGTGCTGAGAAAAGCGCCGAATAACATTGTTCTGCCAGCATGGCAGGTTTACACTACCAAACGCATATTCAGGAAAAATTGGCTCCATACCCTTATCTCCTACCAACTCCTGCGCTTCGGCTTGTGCTTGCTCCTTGACTCACGTTTACATCACTCAGCGTTGTGCTACTTTCCTCCAGCAACAACCTATTTATGCCCATATTAATCAGCTCAGGATTAACTCTTCCATCTCTCAAAACTTGGGTTTTATTGTGCTTAATTTCTTCAATTATTGAACTAAGTAATTGCTCTGCAGAAGAGTTATGCTTCATAACATGTTGCACAACTGCATCTACAATTTCATCTTGGCTATCTATTACTATATCTTTTAGCTCATCATCAAGACTACGTATTTTTCTTGAGAAGCACTTGCTTACCCTCTTAATCTGCTCTGCCATTTCAGCATACTGATCTGCTCTTTGCTTTGCTTCTTTTTGCATTTCATGCTGTTCTTTTATCTTTTTTTCTAATTTATGTATCTCCTCTTCTATCCTTTTAAACCAAGTTTTCTCTTTTTGAAATTCTTCCTTTAAGAGATTTACATATTTTTTTAATATTTGCACTAATATCATTCCTCCAATCTCTACTGCTGTTGCTTCTCTTGATCCAAATCCATATGATCTTGGTACGCAATATGTCTTACCATACATAAAGCTCATGATTTCTGGAAAGCTATTCTCCTTAAAGGATTTTATGCATTCCTGCAACTCAGCAAGTGAACGACTATTTATATCGTTTGTTACATCAAACTCTATATTGGTCATCTCTTTTGCATGTGCTTCGAAAATTTTTGTTAAATGTTTTATACTGCAATTACTCAATAGCTCAACATATTTCTGTACAACCTCATTATATTCTAATATTGGCAGCACAAAGCACTTATCAATAGGACACTGATCTATTTGAAAAGACTCTGGTAACATTTTTTTCAGTTCCTTTTTAATCTTTTCTCTGGCTGGTAAAATATTAGCTAGCCTAATATATTGTCCAATACTGTCCTTTAAAAGACTTTTAACTTCATCTTTTATAACTTCTAAGCTCTTATCTTTATCGCACCTAAACTTTAATTTAATCAAATTATCAAACCAAAATTCCTGATAACCTTTGATATAATAATCTACCAACTTATCAAATTCTTGTTTCAACTGCGCTGGATTATCAAGATAAACTTCAAGATGCTTTTGCGTCTTTTCTAAAAACTCATTACGAGAATACAGTAAATCATCCTGCCTCCAAATTGTTATATTTCTTAGTTCTGCAGCTACGTTTGCATTTATAAGACCTGCGAATTTATCCCTATTTTTGTGCAGAAAGTCCAATGCTACTTGAGCAAACGTCTTATATCTAAAAATATCTCTTTCTTTTTTTGATGTTTCATATAACTCTTCCATGACCTCCTTGATATTATTTAAAGTATCCATTCCATTACCTCCTTTGTCCGAATGGAACTTTAGCGCTGATTCTCTATATTGCTTGCTAAATATTCTTGTAAATGACTGGTTATATTCACTTATAGCCTCTTGGCTGTAACCTAAATTTCTAACACGCTCCAAGCTTTCATCTAGACTAGATAAAGTTTTATAAGAAAAGCCAAATGAAGATAATGCTTTTTCCAAATTCATTTGATAGACCATTGCAAATTCAAGAAAATTGATAGATTTTGAGCACCCTGGAGCACTTGATTCCATTCCTTCTCCTGAAGGTTTTGCCTGTGGATCAGATGGTTGATAATGTTCGTTATCGCTTGAACCTTGAGAATAATCCTCTTCCTGCGCGCTGAATTGCTGATCGCTTGGTTGCTGCATTGCCTCTTCAGATGGTTGATAATGGTTGTTATCGCTTGGGTCTTGAGAATAATTCTCTCCCTGCGCGCTGAATTGCTGATCGCTTGGTTGCTGCATTGCCTCTGTAGATACATCTATATTACGTACTACATCTATTCCAGAAACAGATAAACTGCGTTGCCGATTTCTCTTCATGTAGCCTCCATTATCAGGCTGCACAGACTCTTTAGATACATTTATATTACGTACTGCAGTCCCTCCAGGAGCAGATAAACTGCGTTGTTGATTTCTCTTCATATAGCCTCCATTATGTTGAAAAAGAATAGAACGATGGGTTAATACAGATGTAAACATCACTAGTACTACCCGATATAAAAAAGAGTAGCTTGCATACTTTTCTGCTCTTTCCTTTTGACTTTCAGTTAGAATAACCTCACTAACTCTAGAGCTCCATGGCCACCACCAATAAGCTTTCATTTCACCAAATGCTTCAAGTACCTTGAGGTATTCCTTGTGCAACTTTTCACGGTTTTCATTTTTTTGCTTTAGCTCTTTAGCATTTAAGCCTTTTTGCTTGCACAAATATTCAAACAAAGTTGGACCAAACTCCCACCAGAGTATTCGATACCTTCTGTGATTTGATAAAAAGGCTACAATATTGTCTTGTTGTATAGCCCTTTTAATTTCAGAAATAGAACGCATGTTTTAGCCCCTACCTGCTTGGGCTCCCATAATTTGATCTGCATTGATACCACTCAGCGAAGTTGGAACACCTCTTATACCAATTTTGATCAGCTCAGGATTAACTGTTTCATCTCTTAAGACTTGATTTTTGTTGCACTTGATTTCTTCAATTACTCCATTCAGCACTTGCTCTGCAGAGGAGTTATGTTTCATAACATGCTCTACAACTGCCTCTACAATTTCATCTTGGCTATCTATAACTATATCTTGTAGCTCATCATCAAGACTACGTATTTTTCTTGTAAAAGCCTTGCTTACCCTCTTAATCTGCTCTGCCCTTTCAGCATTCTCGTCTGCCCTTTGAGATTCCTGCTTTGTCTTTTGCTCTGCTTGGCCGACCACCATATCGTTAGCCCTTAGCACTCCTCCGTGAGTTGCTACCAACCAATTAGCTAGACAATTCCCAGGCAAAACTTTTACATCTATGTTCCTAAATTTCTTAGTAAAACGCTGTTTTTGATGTTCATCATACTCTTTTGAGATAACCTCGAAAGCATATAGACCCATACGTAAGCTCCCCATCATTTTATCTGCATTTATATCGTCTTGATGTGCTTCGAACATATATGGAAACCTATCTTGAAAATGATACCATAACCTTTCCCACTTACCGGTATCACTTGTGGGATCTTCTTTTCTTTTTGACGCGTTATACTCCTTAAGTATCGAATATAGAAGACTATATATCTTTGCTGTATCGCTATTGGATTCTTTATTAAGCTTACTCTCTATTTCTTTTATATAGTCAATTACAACTCTATCATCACCAGTTGACATAGATAAGTAAACTATCTCCAACACTTCATATAATACGATGTAGACCCCTTCATGCTCCTCGTCTGTATTAGGAACGTATTTCTCTCCCATAATTGTTTCATGCCAAAAATCTTTAGCAGTGTCGAGTAACTCATTGAATAAACCAGTTTCACGGTTCGCTTTGCCACTTTCTCTTGCTTCTTGTAGATCATTTGCTATGTATTCTAGGCTGGCTAACGTAGTCTTAATAAATGGTGAACCACTACTTTTAAATATAGGTACATTTCGACTCACAGGGTCAGAAAATTTCCCATCTTTGCCAACAATAGTAGAAATGAATTTAGCTATATCGCTTCTATCAAAATCAAATAATACTTTGTAAACCCTTCTTGCAATTGTAAAAATTGATTGTAAAGCAACTTCTTTCAACTCTTTAGTATCAAAAGCATTAGCTAATGATCCTACATGAGCCCCATTAATAGCCAATACCCTTACTATATCCAAATATTCTTCTTTTTTTTGTGCATTTGTTTCTGCTTTAAATTTTCGTACAGCGTAATCAATACATCCACTAAAATCGTAACTTACAGATAAGTTTCTTAGCTGTTTTTTAGCATTATTTATACTTTCCTTTGACCCTGTATATTCGTATAACGGATTTTTTCTATTAATGGCATGTTTACTAGAGCTAAAATAATAGTCAAGTAACTTATTATATTCAAGCTTAACAAAATCCTTATCTAGAAATTTATTATCTTGCATTTTTTTTATAATCCCTTCCTTAACTGTATTTATTTTTAATGAGAAAGATTGTTTATCACTATTCAATTGTCTTATTTTTTCAAGTAGTTTATTTCTTAGACCACTTACAGTATCAGCATTTTTAACCTCCTTTTCACATTCACTGATTGTTTCATTTATCATTACCTCACATTCTTTAGAAAAATCAGCATTAACGGCTGCTGAAACGCTGTCAGAAACATGTAATCCTTTGTTGTGATCTTGATAATCCTGCAAACCAGTATCTGCAAATTGTGTTATTATAGATTTCGAGCATCCTTCTGCTGAAGCTTTTAATTGTTCTCCTTGTTTGCTAGAGCGTATTTGCAACAGTCTGCCACTACCATAAAAATTCTCTACTTTTGTCAAGCATTCCATTTTTTTATCTCTTTGAATATTACTTAACTCCTCAATATTAATACGTTTTTTTTCATTAAGATATTTTACTTGCTCATTAGCAATTGCAAGAGAAAGCTCACACTTAGTCATTTGAGACATAGAAAGCATATCATAGTTGAAAAGTGCACGAATAAGCCAATACTGCCAAAGCTGACAATACTTTGGTCCCAAAAGAATTTGTACTAGTTTTGGATCACTATTATCAATTGCTACTTTTATTTGTCTATTAACCGATTGACCAAGAAAATTTGCCATTTACTACCTCTCACTATTTAAAGAAATGCAGTACTAACAGCTTTGTGAAATAAGAACAATACTTATTTTATAATTTATTTAGCATTATCAATGCTATAATTTATATAATATGTTAATTTATTAAAATTCTACAGTCTAAAAAGAAATAATTTTTTAAGAAAGTGTCAGATGTATAGTTCAATAGTGCAATAGTAAGGTTGGTTGTAACTCTGGAACGATACATGTAATGAATCTATTGTCAGCCAGTCAATATTTTGTTAGTAATGTAAGTAAAATGAAGTTGTTATGTTTAGGTTAGATAACAGGAAATTCTTGGTTACTGGTGCGTCAGGTGGAATAGGCCAGGCAATTGTAAAAATCATGCACGAAGCTGGAGCAATTCTGTGTATTTCTGGCACAAAGAAGGAAGTGCTTGAGGAAGTTGCTAAGAAGTATGAAAAAAATATACATGTACTTCCTTGCGACTTATCAAATTCTGAAGAGGTAAGTCAATTAATAACTAAGGCAAGTGAACTGATGGAAGGTTTTGACGGGCTTATATGCAATGCTGGTTCTACAAATAATTCATTTGCTATTCCGCTTTCCTTACCAATCAGTATTTTGTATTGCGCGTTACTTTCTTTTAATAACTCCTCTACTTCATTCTTTATTATCTCGAGCCTCTTATTTTTTTTGCATTTATCAAGGAGCATCTCTAATTGTTCTACTTTATTACTGTAATAACGCTGTTTATAGCTTTCATAATGCCCATCAAACTCACTTTTCTTCATTTTTACAAAAGCATCTACTGCGTCAGTAGAATTTTTTCCACTTGCGTAATCTTTCATCAAATCAAAGCTACTTCTCAGTTTTTTTATCAAGCCTTTTGCTTCTTTTATATATTCATTCCTTCCCCGCATTAGATGTCCTTCTTCACGATATATTAATGAATGCAGGCTATCCAGCACAATAGAACCACCATCAAGAGATGATATATCAACCAAATCCAATATATCTTTACCGCTGTTTAGCGCGCTCATTGCCATCTTGCCATATAGCTCGTAAATTCCATAATATTGATTGTAGATACATTTGTGCTTTTTCATCACATGCTCATGTACATTTCTCAGCGTTTCTACCGCTTCATTAATTAGCTTCTGCTCTGCATCAATGTCCATTCCCGCTCGCTTATTGGCTTTCTTATCCGAGTGATATGTCTTTGATAATTTCAATATAACTCTCACCAAATTTTTAAAGTACTGATCATGTTGCTCTTTAGTTTTTGTACCTGCTCGTACACTTTTCAGACTCTCATCTAAATGACCCAGTAACCATCCAAACTGCATCGATGAAAGTGCTTCATTCAACGTAGTACTGTTTACATTTAAAATTATTTTAATTAAGTTATCCGACTTAACTTCTAGACTATCTTCAACATTAGCTTGATCAGATCCGAGTTTTTTTGCTAGCCAAGGCCAATTATTCGATAGTATATCTTGATTAATGTGCTTTTTTATATCAAATCCAAATGGCATTTTTCCCTCCGTTAACTCTTGATAATTATAAAAGTAGCCATACCTTGAAACACAAAATTGGTGCGATATGACATTAGTAAATAATGAATAGATCAAGCGCGAGACAAACGAATAATCATTATAGTCTATTGCTCTATGCGCCTGTTTTTCAGTTATTTTGATGTCTTTTATTTCAGAGCTCCATGGCCACCACCAGTGCCTTGGCATTTCCCCCAGTTTTTCAAGTAACTTAAGGCAATATTCTTGATTCACCTCTTCATTACTAGGTTTTCTCTTTGTATTTTGATAATCGATCAAAACTGTAGCTGTAATTCCAAGCAGCATCACACTTGAAGCAATTGCTGCCGTAAATGCTGCTCTACGCGTTGATGTGAGCAAAGCACTCGCAGTTATCAAAGCAGCGCAATAAGTTAAAACCAAACCATTTTTTGTATAATCTGGATGTTTACTCTCCTTCATTTTGTGCTTACTTTTACCCACAAATATAAAAAAGCTAGTAAAATAGCAAATTCATATATTTGATAAAGGGTTTAAAAATGTACGGAGTAAATACAAATACGCAATATACTGATAGCTTAGGGGACAAATGGCTAGAAAGAGAGTTGAGACATGTTAATCTGGGAGATATAAGGCTTAATAAGAGGCTTATTACAACAAGTTATCTTATAGAGCGTAAGGCATCTGGATCAATTAATCAAAGTTGTGGTGGATGGAAAGAAGCTAAGGGCGCGTACAGGTTGTTTAGTAATGAAAAGCTTGAGGCCGAGAAAATTTATTCTTCTCATCATAAAGAAACAGCGGAAAGGATAAAAGGAAATAAGCTTATATTTTCAATCCAAGATACTAGGCTCTGTGAACAAAATTTCGTTGTGAAAGAATAAGATGGGAAAAAGGATATAAAAAAGGAGGAGAAAGTGGTAGTTTAACCCAATTAAGCAATAAAAAAGGAGAAACTACCGAATGGAATATTACATACAAGAAACAAAATGGGAACAAATTTTTGCATTTTTGAAAAGTGTGAAAGGTATACACAGCAAAGATGAAACGCAACTGAGAAGGTTCGTGGAAGCAGTCTGGTACATGGTCCGAAGTGGTTGCCAGTGGCGTCTTTTAGGAGAAATATATGGTAATTACAGGAGTATACACAGGAGGTTTAAAAAGTGGTGCGAAAAGGGAATTTGGGAAAAGCTATTTAAATATACACAAGATCCAGATTTAGAGGTGCACATGATAGATGGCACAATCGTTCGAGCGCATGCTTGTTCGGCTGGATACAAGAAGGATTCTGGAGCTCAAGAGGCATTGGGACGCAGTAAAGGTGGCTTTACAACAAAAATTCATGCACTTGTCGATGCTCTTGGAAATCCGTTAAAATTTACGCTTACTGCCGGTCAAAGACATGATATTACACAGGCTGAAGCGTTAACAGACAATGTCTATAACTCTATTGTAGTAGCAGATAAGGGCTATGACAGTAACGCA
This sequence comes from Wolbachia endosymbiont of Folsomia candida, assembly GCF_001931755.2. Lineage (NCBI taxonomy): Bacteria > Pseudomonadati > Pseudomonadota > Alphaproteobacteria > Rickettsiales > Anaplasmataceae > Wolbachia > Wolbachia endosymbiont of Folsomia candida. The sequence goes on along the minus strand of NZ_CP015510.2, from coordinate 102,292 downwards.
TTTATTGGCAGCCTTGAAAGCAAGGGATGTGAGGTCACCATTCCACCAAAAAGGAATCGAAAAGTGCAAAGAGATTATGATAAACATGTTTATAAAGAGCGGCATTTGATCGAGTGTTTTTTCGGTAAAATCAAAAATTTTCGACGGATTTTTTCGAGGTTCGACAAGACTGCTATAGTGTTTATGGGCTTTTTGAACTTTGTTGGTGCACTTATATGGCTACTCTAAAATTTTGTTCACAGAGCCTAGTTATTTGGATTTTGACTCTCATATAAATACCAAAGGGCTAGGCAGTATTTCTAAAGCTTATACAAAGCATAAAAAGGGTTTGCTGCTGCATAGTGCCTTAATGGTCAGTAAAGAAGGATTACCTTTAGGTTTATCTTCTCAACAGTGCTGGGCGCGTCCCGCTAGAAAAGAAGAAACAGCAAAAGAAAAAGCAAATAGGAAATACCGTACTTCTATAGAGGAGAAAGAAAGTTATAAGTGGATAGCAGCACTAAAAGAAACCATAAATAACGTTTCCAAAGATGTACAACTTGTCACTCTTGGTGATAGGGAAGCAGATATCTTCAAATTTTTATGGATAGCTGAATCATTGGGTAGTTTTTATGTAATCCGTAACCGAGCTAATAGAAAATTTATCTGTACTGAAGAGGGAAAAACAGATTTGCAAACACGCATAGCTCAACTTCCGGTAAAAGAGAAAATCGTCTTGGAAGTTGCTAAAAACGGGCACCAGAAGTCAAGAAAAGCAAATATTGAAGTAAAATATATGAAAGGCTATATACCTATCAGAGCGCCTTACATTTATGGGTCAAAAGATACAGCACATAAAATAAGTGATAAAGTCGCTGTATATGTGGTAAGCGCAAAGGAAATGGATCCTCCTAAAGGAGTTGAAGCTATCGATTGGACTTTGTTAACTAATGTACCAGTTAATAGCACTTTAGATGCCATAGAAAGGATAAATTGGTATAAGCTACGATGGAAAATTGAAGAATACTTTAGAATTTTAAAATCAGGATGTAAAATAGAAAGCTCTCGTTTAACTACAAAGGAAAGGCTACAGAAATTAATTGCTATAAAGAGCATTATTACATTTAAAATTTTATATTTAACAAAAGTGGCTTTATCGCATCCTATGGAGGCTTGCACTAAGGTTCTAAGCAATGAAGAGTGGAAAGCTCTTTACATACGTGAGCATCAAGTGGCCACATTGCCCGAAGAACCTCCAAACATAAAACAAGCTATTATTTGGTTAGGAAAATTAGGTGGGTTTATGAATAGAAAAGGTGATAATTTACCAGGAAGTATGACTCTATGGCGAGGCTATGAAAATCTTAGAGAGAGCATGGTTATGCTTCACATAATAACTTCTCAAAGTTATGGGTAAAAGTAAGCATTTTGTGCAAGTGATCGAGCAAGGTAGGACCAAACTCCCACCAGAATATTCGGTATTTTTTGTGATTTGCTAAAAACCTAATCACATTACTCTTCCACACTGGCAAGCTCACAGAGTGACCTGAGTACTTAGGAAAAATTGGCTCCATACCCTTATCTCCTACCAACTCCTGCGCTTCGGCTTGTGCTTGCCCCTTGGCTCACGTTTACACCTTGTAAAACAGTATCTGGATCTATACCAGCTTTTCTGAGTGCCTCTGCAAGTCGCTCTGCTCTTTGAGATTCCTGTTCTGCCCTTTTCTCTGCCTCTTGCCTTCCTTTAGCTTCCTCTTGCCTTCCTTTAGCCTCCCGATCTGCCCTTTGAGCATGTTGTCTTCCTTCTTCTTCTATCTGCTCTATTTCTCTTTTTAACTTTTCTATTCGCTTTTGCCTTTCCTCTGATTCTCTTTTCTCTCTATCAAAATAAGTTTCCTTTTCTTGAAATTTTTCATCTAACCTTTCCTCTAAAAGCTTTAGCGTAAACACTATTAAATTTATTATCTCTGCATCACTTTCTTTTTGATCGGAAAATTCACTCATCATTTCTGCTATTCTCTTTCTTCCAAGAGATTTGCTAGCAAACATACCCTCTGGATAGTAGTTATTTATCACTTCATCAAGAAAATTTAATAATTTCGCATCTGAAAACTTTCCTATTTCTTTCTTGCTTTCTTTTATAAAATCCGAGTCAACTCCTGTTTTACTTAACATTTGCTTTAACTCACTATCAGAAACTGCCCCTTTTTTTATTTCATTACACAACTGAGTAATAAACTTACAGTACATTTCCGCTAAAGCTTTATAACTTAACGCTGGTTGCACAAATAATTCATTTGCTATTCCGCTTTCCTTACCAATCAGTATTTTGTATTGCGCGTTACTTTCTTTTAATAACTCCTCTACTTCATTCTTTATTATCTCGAGCCTCTTATTTTTTTTGCATTTATCAAGGAGCATCTCTAATTGTTCTACTTTATTACTGTAATAACGCTGTTTATAGCTTTCATAATGCCCATCAAACTCACTTTTCTTCATTTTTACAAAAGCATCTACTGCGTCAGTAGAATTTTTTCCACTTGCGTAGTCTTTCATCAAATCAAAGCTACTTCTCAGTTTTTTTATCAAGCCTTTTGCTTCTTTTATATATTCATTCCTTCCCCGCATTAGATGTCCTTCTTCACGATATATTAATGAATGCAGACTATCCAGCACAATAGACCCACCATCAAAAGATGATATATCAACCAAATCCAATATGTCTTTACCGCTGTTTAGCGCGCTCATTGCCATCTTGCCATATAGCTCGTAAATTCCATAATATTGATTGTAGATACATTTGTGCTTTTTCATCACATGCTCATGTACATTTCTCAGAGTTTCTACCGCTTCATTAATTAGCTTCTGCTCTGCATCAATGTCCATTCCCGCTCGCTTATTGGCTTTCTTATCCGAGTGATATGTCTTTGATAATTTCAATATAACTCTCACCAAATTTTTAAAGTACTGATCATGTTGCTCTTTAGTTTTTGTACCTGCTCGTACACTTTTCAGACTCTCATCTAAATGACCCAGCAACCATCCAAACTGCATCGATGAAAGTGCTTCATTCAACGTAGTACTGTTTACATTTAAAATTATTTTAATTAAGTTATCCGACTTAACTTCTAGACTATCTTCAACATTAGCTTGATTAGACCAGAGTTTTTTTGCTAGCCAAGACAAATTATTCGAGAGTTTCTTTTGTATATCTGGATTAATGTGCTTTTTTATATCAACTCCAAATGGCATTTTTCCCTCCGTTAATTCTTGATAATTATAAATATAGCCATACCTTGAAACACAAAATTGGTGCGATATGACATTAGTAAATAATGAATAGATCAAGCGCGAGACAAACGAATAATCATTATAGTCTATCGCTCTATCTGCCTGTTTTTCAGTTATTTTGATGTCCTTTATCTTAGAGCTCCACGGCCACCACCAATACCTTGGCATTTCTCCTAGCGCTTCAAGTAACTTGAGGCAATCTTCTTGATTCGCCTCTTCATTACTAGGTTTTCTCTTTGTATTTTGATAATCGACCAAAACTGTAATTGTAATTCCAAGTAGCATCACACTTGAAGTCACTGCTGCCGTAAATGCTGCTCTACGTGTTGACGTGAGCAAAGCACTCGCAGTTATCAAAGCAGCGCAATAAGTTAAAACCAAACCATTTTTTGTATAATCTGGATGTTTACTCTCCTTCATTTTGTGCAAGTGATCGAGCAAGGTAGGACCAAACTCCCACCAGAATATTCGGTATTTTTTGTGATTTGCTAAAAACCTAATCACATTACTCTTCCACACTGGCAAGCTCACAGAGTGACCTGAGTACTTAGGAAAAATTGGCTCCATACCCTTATCTCCTACCAACTCCTGCGCTTCGGCTTGTGCTTGCCCCTTGGCTCACGTTTACACCTTGTAAAACAGTATCTGGATCTATACCAGCTTTTCTGAGTGCCTCTGCAAGTCGCTCTGCTCTTTGAGATTCCTGTTCTGCCCTTTTCTCTGCCTCTTGCCTTCCTTTAGCTTCCTCTTGCCTTCCTTTAGCCTCTCGATCCGCCAGTGCAGTTGCTTGTTTGGTTTTTTCTTCTGCTTGATTTTTGCCACTTTCCCAACCCTCTTCTTTTTCTTTTTGTTGTAATTCGAGATGGTTTTTTATTCCTTTTCCCATATTATCTAGAAAGTTACCCAATTGGTAATGACTTTTAGCTTTTTCCCATTTAACACTATACAACCAGTTATTACAAAATAAAGCTCTCCATTGTGTACCTTTTGCAATTGTATATAGAGCTAATATGTCGTTATTTCTTTCTGTTTTTTCTCTTTCTCTTATCTTTTCAAGATAGTCATATATAATGCCATCATCATTAAATATAGCTGTACATAAAATTATGTTGAGAAACTCTGCTTCTTTAATTTTCACTTCATGATATTCAGCACTATCTGTCGCACTAACCCTTTCCCATCCATTTAAAGAGTATAACACTTTCATTACAGGGTCGCACAGGCAGAAGTAAAACATAGACGGAAATAAGCTCCGAGAACGATTTAATTTACCATCTTTTGCTCTTGATTCTATATCTTTAGCGTGCCTTAACAATTGCCTTTGCAAATATTTATGTTTTTTGTCGCCAGTGTTGATTGGAATAATTATTTTATCAAAATCAGGTACTTTTAAGAATTTTCCCTCCTTATCAGGAAATGCTGAAACTAATGTTATTACATAATCATTAAGGTGACCAAATAACATTTCATGTACTTCCATCAAGATTGTATTAATAGACTTCTCACTAAATTTTTTTATCTTTTTGTTATCATGCTGCGCTAAATAGTTCTCGTATCCACTTCCTCCATTTACGGCATTAACAATAAATATGCTGATTATATTCAAATCAGGATCTGTTTTATTAGCTGCATATTTTAATAATTTATAAAATTGCTCATAATCTACTTCTTGTTTTAAAATTTTCTCCTTTACACTTTCTATTTTAGAGTTTTTTATATCATTATACAGTAGACACTTATCATTCTTGCTTGCAGAAGCCAAATAATCATCTAGTAAGATTTCATACATGTTTTTCATAAATTCCTTATCTATAGGCTTACCATCTGACATTGGCTCTATTACCTTTTCTACTATAGAACGTCGTTTATCAAGTAATGCAATACTTAATGCTTCATTTTCTTTTCTTGTACGTTCTAAGGAATTAATCATTTGATCTATACGTACTTTTTTTGCCTTGATATGATCCGAGTTGTTCATATCATCATTAGTAGTGCCTAAAAAATAGAGAGAAGTTTGTGCTAGACCTCTTACACCAGCCAAAACTCCTTTAGCAGTATCACGTACAGGCACATCACGCACAGTAATATTTTCTGGTATAGAGCCTACAGCACGATCTAACCATTGACCATTTTCTCCACTTGTATAATGATCTGCGCTGTTGCAACGATCTGCAATCTGAGTTGTCACATTTGCTCCATCCCTGACTGTAGTATTGATTGCTTCTTGGGTTTCTTTAATTACAGTATCACACTCAGAAAGTAGATTTTCACTGAGAACTTCTCCAACAATATCCAATGCTGAAGAGATATACCCCATTGAAGACTCATATGAAGTGTTCCCTGTTACATTTTTGTTACCATCTACAAGCGCAAGATCTTGACAATTATTCTCATTTGCACCATTATTACTTATAGTAGTATTTTGTATATTATGCTCTTGTTCATCAGGCGTGTAAAATAAGTGACGCATATCAATTGCTGTATTTAATGCATGTACTTCCTTTGTATAATTTTCGGCCTCCTCGCGCGTTATACTAGATAACTTTTTTAATAGCTCTTTGGTTTCCAGTATGCTTTCTGCCGCTCTTTCTTCTTTACCTTCTAGAAAATTTTCTTGTTTATTGAGTAATGCTTTTTGTTCATTTAATGCATTAAGTTGTTTTTTTATAATGCGTAAAAATAAATTGCAACCTGCTGACCTTTCTACGCCTAACATATTGTAAGAAATCATTGCGTGTGCTGCCCAATACTGCCAAAGCTGACAATATTTTGACCCCCAAAGGATCTGCACTAGCTTTACATCGCCAGCATCCATAGCTGCTTCTACACGAGTTTCAAATGTACTATAACTGCTAAAAAAATCTTCCATTTACTACCTCACCTTATATAATTAAATCAGTAAATCTTAATAACTGTTTCAATAAAAAGCAATGTCTTTCTTATAATTTATTTAGCATTATCAATGCTATAATTTATATAATATGTTAATTTATTAAAATTCCACAACCTAAAAAGAAGTAATTTTTTTAAGAAAGTGTCAGATGTATAGTGCAATAGTAAGGTTGGTTGTAACTCTGGAACGATACATTTAATGAATCTGTTGCCAGCCAGTCAATATTCTGTTAGTAATGAGGCAAAACGAAGTTGTTATGTTTAGGTTAGATAACAGAAAGTTCTTGGTCACTGGTGCATCAGGTGGGATAGGCCAGGCAATTGTAAAAATCATGCACGAAGCTGGAGCAATTCTGTGTATTTCTGGTACAAAGAAGGAAGTGCTTGAGGAAGTTGCTAAGAAGTATGAAAAAAATATACATGTACTTCCTTGCGATTTATCAAATTCTGAAGAGGTAAGTCAATTAATCACTAAGGCAAGTGAACTGATGGAAGGTTTTGACGGGCTTATATGCAATGCTGGTATCACACAAGACAGCTTAATACTTAGAATGACAAATGATTCATGGCAAAAAGTAATTGATATTAATCTAACTTCCACATTTACGCTAAATAGAGAAGCATTTAAGAAACTAATTAAAAATGATTGTGGAAGAATTATAAATATCTCCTCCATAGTAGGGTTAACAGGAAATGCAGGGCAAGCAAACTATGCAGCATCCAAAGCTGGGGTAATAGCTATGAGTAAATCTATAGCAAAAGAAGTTGCAAGTCGTGGTATAACAGTAAACTGTGTTGCTCCTGGGTTTATAGATACTAAGATGACTGAAGTTTTAAATACGGAACAAAAAGAAAAAATACTAGATAATATTCCAATGAAAAGAATGGGAACAGGAGAAGAAATAGCAGCAGGAGTGCTATTTTTAGCAAGTGATGAAGCAAGGTATATAACAGGGTGTGTATTAAATATTAATGGTGGACTTTTTATGTAATTACATTTGCACGTGGACAAATCATTAATTTTACTTTAAGATAAATATGTATAGGTTACAATGTTTTGGTTACATTATTTAAAGGCAAAAAAAATGAGCTCTATAATGAAAAAAATTTTTAGTGTTTTTTGTGTAGTATTACTCTTTTCTTTTTCAAGTTATGCAGATACTGCTCCTAGCAATCCTAAAGCTACTCCTCAGGTTGTAATGGATGATACGACACAAGTAATATGTAATATTATTGGTTATATTTGGGGTCTAGGTGGACCACTTATGACAGTAATATTTATTGGTGCAGCTTTGATGGCGATATTCGGTAGAATGCCTTGGCCTGCTCTTTTTGCATTGGGCATGTTCTGCGGTGTGTTTTTTGGTGCTAAGTCAATTATAATCAAAGTTATGCCAAACGTAAGCGATGAAGCAAAAGCTATGTTGCAGCAGTGCGGAAGAAAATAATTCATAAAAGCTATAATGCATTCTAAGGGATTTGATTGTTGATTTTTTAATAGGTTTACTAAAAATTATACTATTTTAGATATAATGATAATATCTAAATTTTAGGTATAAGGATGAATCTTATAATAAAAAAAGCTTTTAGTGTTTTTCTTATAATACTGCTCTTTTCTTTTTCTCATAGTAGTGGTGCTCCTACTAATAAGATTGAGGACGATGCAACTGCTCAAGTAATATGTAATATTATTGGCTATGTTTGGAGTATAGGTGGCCCACTTATGACAGTAGTAATAATAGGTGCGGCTTTGATGGCAATATTTGGTAGAATGCCGTGGCCTGCTCTTTTTGCTTTGGGGATGTTTTGTGCTGTTTTTTTCGGCGCTAAAGCAATTGTAAAGACAGTGATGACCAATATAAGTGGAGGTGCAAACAACTCTTTTATGGAACAGTGCGGGGTAGGTGATTTAAAAGCTGGAGGCTCACCGCAACCAGCAAAAAACCAGTAAAGGAATGATTTAATACATAATATTAGCAATAAAACAGCTAAACGTCATACAGCAGTTTATTTATGGTATTATTTTACTCCATAGATATAAATTTGATGCTTTGATTACAATATAGTACTATACTTACCATAGAAATATTATTTATGGAGTGAGGTATGGAATTAGCAATAGGAAGCAATGCACCTGATTTTAACTTACCAACAGATTCTGGTGAGAATTTATCACTTAGTGAATTTTCTAGCAAAAAAAATGTAGTTCTTTATTTTTATCCTAAAGACGATACCCCTGGTTGCACTATGGAAGCTAAAGACTTTAGGGATAAAATAGATGATTTCTCTTCTCTGGATACAGTAATAATTGGCGTATCAAAAGATAGTGCTCAATGTCACGCTAATTTCAAGGCAAAATATTCCCTACCATTCTATTTGGTTTCTGATGAGAATGCTAAAATGCTCGAAAAATATGGCGTTTGGGTAGAAAAAAGCATGTTTGGTAAAAAGTATATGGGAATAGAACGTACTACCTTTCTAATAGATAAGCAGGGTAAAATAGTCAATATTTGGAAGAACGTGAAAGTTAGTGGACATGTTGACGAGGTTTTGAAAGAAGTAAGGAAAATATAATGACGTCATTTCAGCACCCTCCTCCTATCATCCAAGTTTCACGCTACTTGCATGACACCATTTTTCGCATTTTTACCTTCAAATTTGCAATGTTCGTATAGTTATGTATAACACACTTAGATAACAGAAGATCGAGCTTCTAATCTCTTACCAAAATCATTGCTACGCAGAGACATAATAATAGATTTCAATGCATTATTAATAGCATGGTAAAACAAAATTTGGTAAACTTGGTTGGTATTTAGTTAAAAATTACAATGAAAAAATTTTTAGAAGGTTTGTTAATCTGGTTAGTGATTATAGTGCTTATTTCGGTTTGTTATATCCAGTTTAGTGGAGACATAGGCAAAAGTAAAACAACTATACCTTTTTCAGAATTTTTAACCAGATTAGAGGAAAATGATGTAGAAAATATTGTCATAAAAAACCAGAGCGTTGAAGGTAAATTTAAGGATGGGTCAAGCTTTAATTCAAGCGGTGTTATATACAGCGACCTAATAAAAAATTTACATGATAGAAAGGTAAGTTTCTCCTTTTCAACCGGAGATTCCGCAATGAGCGTAATTGGCAGTATATTAATTTCATGGGTTCCAACATTTATTTTTATTGGCTTATTGCTATTCTTTTTAAAGCAAACACAAGCTGGAGGGAATAGAACTATAAGCTTTGGCAAGTCAAGAGCTAGACTCATGACCAGTGGAAAAAAAGTAACGTTTGATGATGTTGCTGGCATTGATGAAGCAAAGGAAGAGTTGGTAGAAATCGTTGACTTTCTTAAACATAAACAAAAATTTCAAGCATTAGGTGGGAAAATACCAAAAGGCTGCCTTTTAATTGGTTCTCCTGGAACTGGTAAAACCCTTCTTGCTCGCGCAATTGCTGGTGAAGCTAATGTGCCATTTTTTAGCATTTCTGGATCTGATTTTGTTGAGATGTTTGTTGGTGTTGGAGCAAGTCGTGTTCGTGATATGTTTGATCAAGGCAAAAAAAACGCTCCTTGTATAATTTTTATAGATGAAATTGACGCTGTTGGGAGACACCGTGGTATTGGCCTTGGTGGAGGTAATGATGAAAGAGAACAGACCTTAAATCAATTATTAGTTGAGATGGACGGATTTGAATCCAATGAAGGTGTAATAATAATTGCTGCAACTAATCGCCCAGACGTTTTGGATCCAGCATTACTCAGACCCGGTCGTTTTGATCGACAGATTACTATTTCTTTACCTGATATAAATGGGCGTGAGAAAATCTTAAATACGCATATAAAGAAAATATCAATGGCGCCCGATGTAAATGTGAAAACAGTTGCGCGAGGGACACCAGGTTTTTCAGGGGCTGATTTAGCAAATTTAGTAAATGAGTCTGCACTCATTGCTGCAAGAAGAAATAAGAAGATTGTTACTATGGATGATTTTGAATACGCACGTGATAAAGTCATGATGGGAGTAGAAAGGCGATCTCTCATTATGAAAGAAGAGGAAAAGAAATTAACTGCATATCATGAAGCTGGTCATGCAATAGTTGCTGTTAATATGCCAGCCTCTGATCCAATACATAAGGCAACAATTATTCCTCGCGGTAGAGCACTTGGTTTAGTTATGCGCTTACCAGAAACTGACAGGGTATCTCTCACAAGAGAAAAGATGATAGCAGATATAACAGTTGCTATGGGTGGAAGAGTAGCAGAAGAATTGATCTTTGGTTATGACAAAGTTACAAGTGGCGCATCTTCGGATATAAAACAGGCATCTGATTTATCACGTGCTATGATAACAAAATGGGGAATGAGCGATAAAATAGGCCTTGTATATCATAACCGTGAACAAACTGTACATGGCTCTGATGTGATTTCTGAAGATACATTAAAGATTATAGATGAGGAAGTAAAAGGTGTTATATCTTCTTGCTATGAAAATGCAAAGAATATCCTGACTAAACATAAAAAAGGATTAGATCTTATTGCTGAGAATCTACTGGAATTTGAAACTTTAACAGGAGATGAAATAAAAGATATATTGGATGGCAAAAAAATCATCAGGGATGAAGATAAAAATAACGAGGAAGTAAAAAAATCCTCTCTATATTAATTAAGCACGCACATTCAACCTGTGTATTACCCCAATTGCGGATTAGGAATTGATGAAAAAGCCGAAAAAATAGGGTAAACTCCACAATATTTATAAGCTTTTTGATAGGAGGTTACCCATGGATAAAAATATAACAGATTGACTAACATGGGTGAAACGAGCGAACTAACCCACAACTGTACGAACATCCCGTAAAGCGATAAGACTGGTATTAAGGATCAACCAAGGGTGTCATCCCAGTGCCCAGACACTGGGATCCAGTAAATTTATTCATTATATAGCTAAAATAGGTAAGTGTTACCCTTCTTTTGTCATCCTATGACTTGATCATAGGATCCAGTTTAAAGAAATTCCTGGATTCCAGTGTCACGCACTGGAATGACACCATTTTCTTGCACTTTTGCCTTAAAGTTGCAGTCTTCATACAGCTCTATGTCACACTACTTGCATGACAATTTGATTTTACCATGTGCAAAATAATTTTGAAAGAAGTCTATTAAAATAACTATTAATCTTTTTATATAGAGCAAGCCTAAAAATTCTGATAAGATCACTTCATTTACAAAAAACATGCTAGTTGACATTGAAAAGCGTAGCGTAACAAATGCATTGTGGAAGCTGCAAGAAGCAAGTCAAAGGGAAGTCCTAACTCTTACTCAGAAATTTGAGTTACCAGAAATATTGGCAAGAATACTAGTTACTCGTAATGTGAACACAGAAAATGCTAGTGATTTTTTATATCCATTAATCAGATCATTATTGCCAGATCCTTTTCATCTTCTTGATATGGATAAAGCTGTCTTCCGAATAATAAAGGCAATAAATAATAATGAAAATATTGCAATCTTTGGTGATTATGACGTTGACGGTGCAACATCATCAGCATTGATTAATAGATATTTAGCAGCAATAGGTACATCTTCTATAATTTATATTCCAGACCGTATTGATGAGGGATATGGATTAAATGTAGATGCTTTATTGGAGCTTAAAAAAAGTGGGATCGATTTATGCATTTCTGTTGACTGTGGCACACTTGCATATCAGCCAATAGAGGATGCAAAGAACTTTGATCTTGATATCATAGTTGTAGACCATCACCTTGGTACAGAAAAATTACCTAGTGCTGTGGCAATTGTGAATCCAAATCGCCTTGATGAGAGCTCTCCTTATAACAATCTAGCAGCAGTTGGAGTATCGTTTTTGTTAGTTGTCGCTCTTAATAAAAGCCTACGCACGCAAGGGTTTTTTGCTGGTAGAAAAGAGCCAGATTTATTTGATCTACTTGACCTAGTTGCTCTTGGAACTGTCTGTGATGTGATGCAAATTACCAGCTTAAATAGAGCATTCGTTGCGCAAGGATTAAAGGTTATGTCAGCAAGAAAAAATGTCGGCTTGCGTATTTTATTTGACGCTCTAGGAATTCTTGAAAAACCAAGCGTTTCTCGATTAGGGTTTGGCATTGGACCATGCATAAATGCCGGAGGAAGAATTGGAGAAGCATCACTTGGAGCAAGGCTGCTTTCCACAAACGATGAAGAAGAGGCGCACTCGATCGCGCTAAAGTTAATAGATTTAAACAATGCAAGAAAAGTGTTAGAGAACGAAGCTCTTGTGAAGGCTACAGAACAAGCTGAGGAATCTGCACAACTGGGCGCAAATTTTATAATGGTAAGTGGCAACTGGCACCAGGGAATAATTGGTATTATTGCATCAAGGCTAAAGGAGCAGTTTCATCTACCAACAATAGTAATATCTTTAAATAATGGAATAGGAAAAGCAAGCTGTAGGTCAATTTCCGGAGTTGATATAGGTGCAGCAGTGCTTTCTGCAAAGTTTGTAAATTTAATTATTGAAGGAGGCGGCCATAATATGGCAGCAGGGTTTTCGATTGCAGAAGACAAAATAAATGATTTACATGATTTTTTTGCTGAAAGATTTTCAAATTCTATAAATGAAAAAACTTTAAAAGCCGACGGTATACTAACGGCTAAAGCAATAAATTTATCTTTATGGAATCAATTACAGCGCTTAGAGCCATTTGGACCTGGCAATCCTGAACCAAGGTTTATCATTCAAGGAGCAAAAATCAGGAAGCCTGAAGTGATAGGAACTGATCATATAAAATGCTTCATTGCAGATGATAATGTTATGGTGAGAGCAATCGCTTTCCGCTCCGTAAATACTGAGCTTGGCGTTGCTATTATGCAGGGTAATATTAAAGCCATTTTAGGAAAGATCTCTATGAACTACTGGAACGGAAATGGATTTATACAATTTTTAATAGAAGATGCATTAACCATCAGTTGATTTACTACATCTATATCAGCCTCAACAAAAGGCTTCTTTCGAAACTCTGTCATCCCAGTGCCTAGACACTGGGATCCAGGAAAAAAGTATAGATCCAAGTGTCACGCAGGCTTTGTTGCATAGCTCAAAAATACTACACGCCTTTGTCATTCTAGCGCGTGAAGCTAGAATCTATTTATATATTTTCAATGCCAACAACGTGTTATATGCAACCTTCGCTTGTTAGATCCCAGTGTCACGCACACAACTGTACGAACGTCTAATTTAGCGATAAGATAGGAAAAAAATTAGGGTGTGAAGTGTGTTTTATTACAAAGAAATAATATCAAAATTGCCGAAAGCAGTGTTAGATGAAATAGGCAAAGCGGTTGGCGTTGATTACAAAGTGGGCAAACTTACGGGAGAAAATATATTTAATTTACTGCTGTACAGCATATTGGAGAAAAACGAGCTGAGCTTGCGGACTATCGAGGAAAATTATCGTCGGATGTTTTGCCTGAATACGCGCCATTCATCGGTGGCAAGCCGCTTAAAAACGATACCAATTAAGTACTTCGAAAGAATTTTTTCGTTCGTTTTACAAAGTTTTTGTAACCAAAAAGACCAAGAAAAGCTATTAATTATAGATTCCACAACCCTGCAGCTTACTTTTACCCACAAATATAAAAAAGCTAGTAAAATAGCAAATTCATATATTTGATAAAGGGTTTAAAAATGTACGGAGTAAATACAAATACGCAATATACTGATAGCTTAGGGGACAAATGGCTAGAAAGAGAGTTGAGACATGTTAATCTGGGAGATATAAGGCTTAATAAGAGGCTTATTACAACAAGTTATCTTATAGAGCGTAAGGCATCTGGATCAATTAATCAAAGTTGTGGTGGATGGAAAGAAGCTAAGGGCGCGTACAGGTTGTTTAGTAATGAAAAGCTTGAGGCCGAGAAAATTTATTCTTCTCATCATAAAGAAACAGCGGAAAGGATAAAAGGAAATAAGCTTATATTTTCAATCCAAGATACTAGTTATTTGGATTTTGACTCTCATATAAATACCAAAGGGCTAGGCAGTATTTCTAAAGCTTATACAAAGCATAAAAAGGGTTTGCTGCTGCATAGTGCCTTAATGGTCAGTAAAGAAGGATTACCTTTAGGTTTATCTTCTCAACAGTGCTGGGCGCGTCCCGCTAGAAAAGAAGAAACAGCAAAAGAAAAAGCAAATAGGAAATACCGTACTTCTATAGAGGAGAAAGAAAGTTATAAGTGGATAGCAGCACTAAAAGAAACCATAAATAACGTTTCCAAAGATGTACAACTTGTCACTCTTGGTGATAGGGAAGCAGATATCTTCAAATTTTTATGGATAGCTGAATCATTGGGTAGTTTTTATGTAATCCGTAACCGAGCTAATAGAAAATTTATCTGTACTGAAGAGGGAAAAACAGATTTGCAAACACGCATAGCTCAACTTCCGGTAAAAGAGAAAATCGTCTTGGAAGTTGCTAAAAACGGGCACCAGAAGTCAAGAAAAGCAAATATTGAAGTAAAATATATGAAAGGCTATATACCTATCAGAGCGCCTTACATTTATGGGTCAAAAGATACAGCACATAAAATAAGTGATAAAGTCGCTGTATATGTGGTAAGCGCAAAGGAAATGGATCCTCCTAAAGGAGTTGAAGCTATCGATTGGACTTTGTTAACTAATGTACCAGTTAATAGCACTTTAGATGCCATAGAAAGGATAAATTGGTATAAGCTACGATGGAAAATTGAAGAATACTTTAGAATTTTAAAATCAGGATGTAAAATAGAAAGCTCTCGTTTAACTACAAAGGAAAGGCTACAGAAATTAATTGCTATAAAGAGCATTATTACATTTAAAATTTTATATTTAACAAAAGTGGCTTTATCGCATCCTATGGAGGCTTGCACTAAGGTTCTAAGCAATGAAGAGTGGAAAGCTCTTTACATACGTGAGCATCAAGTGGCCACATTGCCCGAAGAACCTCCAAACATAAAACAAGCTATTATTTGGTTAGGAAAATTAGGTGGGTTTATGAATAGAAAAGGTGATAATTTACCAGGAAGTATGACTCTATGGCGAGGCTATGAAAATCTTAGAGAGAGCATGGTTATGCTTCACATAATAACTTCTCAAAGTTATGGGTAAAAGTAAGCCCTGCAGTTATCGAGCAAATTACTGCAATCTGCAATACCATGGCGTGGTGGTGCAAAGAATATGGTAAAGTGCACCGTTGCCACTGACGGCAGGTTTGCAAAGTTGCTGAACTTGTATACTCAAGCCAAGGGCTCCTCTGACAGCACATCGTTCCGGGAAATGATTTTAAATCACGGTCAAGAGTCGATTTGCATATTTGATCGAGGACTGCAAAAACGTGCAACTTTCGAGGAGTTTATAGATAAAGGCATACATTTTATCACACGTGGCAACGATAATATTCGTTATCAAATTGTGCGTATCCACGGAAAAGTTGCAGGCATGCAGACTGGAACGCTTGAGCTAATGGAAGATGTAGTAGTCAGGCTGGGGCAAAAAGGTTCAAGATTTTTGTCGTTTGAAATCAGGCTAATTAAAGCGCAAAATCGACAGAATGGCGAAGTTCTCACATTTTTGACTAATATTTATGAAATGTCTGCTGAAGAAGTCTGCGCTCTTTACAAAAGGCGCTGGTCAATAGAAGTTTTCTTCAAATTTATCAAGCAGGAGCTCAACACGAAGCATTTTCTTGGACATAGCAAAAACACAATTTTGGTCACACTATACATGATTCTTATTGCTTCGGTTTTATTAACAGAATACAGAAAACGCAGCGAAATCAAGAGTTATAAGTTTGCAAGGAGAGCTTTTATGAATGAACTCAGGCTTGAAATCCTAAAACCTGTCATTGAATATTGTGGTGGAAACCCAGAAAAAGTCTACGATTATTACCTTTTTCACTTTCCATAACAAACGTTCGTACACTTGTGTGTCACGCACTGGGATGACAGGGCTTTGTTGCATCGCTACGCAAAGATTTGAAATTATTAATAAAACTTTCCCTTTTTTCGTCATCCCAGTGCGTGACACTGGGATCCAGGAAAAAAAGATAGATCCCAGATACTGTCTTTCATGTCAAACAAATTATCCAACTAAATTACAATTAAATGGTTGATTGTTTTTAAGAATACCAAAAAAGACATGCATTAATTTTCTCATTAACGCAAGGACTATGACTTTTGGGCATTTACCTTTACTTGCTAGACGCTGACAAAATTTTTGAAAATGATTATTATGGTTTTTGACTACTATAGCTGGCATATAAAGGGCTTTTCGGACGCGCTCAGATCCTATTTTACATATGCAACTTCTCTTACTTACAGACGATCCAGATTCATAATGTCCTGGATTTAGGCCAGCAAAAGCTGTAAATTGCTTAGCATTATCAAAATTATCAGCCGCTGGCATTTCTGCAATAACAGCAACAGCAGTAAGATGTCCTATACCTTTTATAGTCTTGAGGTTTTCTACCATATTTTTTAGATGTGGTAGTGATTTATATGCTCATTAATTTCTGTTTCGAGAACAATAATTTGCTCCTCTATTGCCAAAATTACCTTAGATATAGCTTCTTTGCAGCTGGAATGCATATTTTCATTTTCCAAGCGGTTCATCTGTTGCAATTTATCATTTTTTAGCGATTGCATACAACGGTAAAGATCTCTTAAATGCCTCATTTCAGGTGCAATTGGTTTCCAAAGAGCAGGTTTATTCGCAATACAAAATCTAGCTATCATAGCTGCATCTGATTTATCTGTTTTATTTCTGAGCAGCTCACTTTTGCCAAAAGCCTTGATTTGAGCCGGGTTTACTATACTAACATTATGCCCTAAATCGTGCATAAAAGTAGCCAAATCTTCCCCATACCAGCTAGTTGCCTCAAGACACAGATGAATAAGATTTGCTCCATGGCCATTGCACCAAACCACAAGCTTTGCAAAGCCATCCTGATTATTTTGAAAGACTTTGTGTCGTTTTTTATTGTCCATCAGCAAACAAACATCAAATTTCTTTTTTGAAATATCCACACCCAAAATAGCATTTACTTGCATAAAATTACCTCCAAGACTATAAATAAACTGAGAGTTTAGACTAACCTTGTAATACGGGATATAATTCCAAAGATACTGTTCAGTCTTTTAACTCTATGGGAGGGGAGCAAAATCTGGAATTCGGCCTTATTGGCGTTAGTGTCAAGTCGGCTTCACCCTCCCTGTGAGGTATTTTAGCTCTAATGCCTCACATCATAAAGATACAAGTGTCACGCACTGGGATGACAGGATGAGGATATTGGAATGAGACCAGTTAGCACCAACCCTATCGCCTTAAGAGATGTTCTTACAGTTCTGTGCCAAGCTATTTGCATGACAATAAGCCTTACAAGTTTGTTAAGCTTACATATCTTAAATCTGGTTTAAGCTGCACTTTTAAATTTTATTATAGAAACAAAAAAAAGTGCAACAACGAGCATTATTAAAAGGAAAAGTAAAAAATAGTTTTTATTTTTCTGTTGCTTTTTCATAACTAAAATAAATCAATAGAACAAAAAATAATACTAGCAAATAAAGAAAATAGATAAGAAATTGAATAAGAGAACATTTTCTTTTGTGAGCTATGAGTCTTATATCTCAGAATAGATGTAGCATACCAAATGAAAATACAACCTGTAAAAGCTGCTATAATCAGGTAGAGCAAATGTTTTTTCAAAAATAGAGCTGGAAGTAAGCTAGTTAGCACCAGCAGTATGCTATAAATTAATATATACTTTCTTGTTTTTTCTGGACCATAAACAATATTGAACATCGGAATTGATGCTTTTGCATAATCTTCAGATCTATTTAAAGAAAGTGCCCAAAAGTGTGGAGGAGTCCACATAAAAATTATCAAGAATAAAATGAAACTTTCCCAACTGATTGAGTTTGTAACAGATGCCCAGCCAATCATTGGAGGAAAAGCGCCTGCTGCGCCACCGATAACAATATTTTGTGGAGTGCGTCTTTTGAGCCAAATTGTATATATAAAAACGTAAAATAATATACTGATCGCAAGTAAAGCAGCAGAAACATAGTTTACTGCCATTGCCATGATGAATACTGACAGTATTCCAAGAGTTATACCAAACTCAAGTGCATTTTCTGCAAGAATTCTGCCTGACGGTATAGGACGTTTTTTTGTCCTTTCCATCAACATGTCTATATCCCTATCATACCACATGTTTATAGCGCCTGCAGAGCCTGAACCAAGAGCAATGCATATAAGAGATATTAATGCAAGAAAGGGGTGCATACTACCAGGTGCTGCTACCATACCAGCAACTCCGGTGAATACCACAAGGTACATTATCCTTGGTTTGAGGAGCTGCCAAAAATCCAGTATCGTTGATTCACTGTTTAACAAAATACTCGTATACATCTTATTTTATAACCGGCGGTTTTTCAAAAGTATGAAAAGGTGGTGGCGAAGATACTGTCCATTCCAAAGTGTCGCTTCCCCAAGGGTTATCTTCAGCTTTTTTACCTCTAATGAAAAGATGAGCTACTACAAATACAAAAAACATCACTGAGAAGAAGGACATATACGCACCGATTGAAGATACATAATTCCAAGGAATAAATGCATCAGGGTAATCTGGTATACGTCTTGGCATGCCAGCTAATCCTAAGAAATGTTGAGGTAAAAAAGTGACATTGGTACTAATAAAAGTGAGCCAAAAATGTATTTTGCCCAGGCACTCATTATATTGCCTACCTGACATTTTACCAATCCAATAATAAAATCCAGCAAAAGCTCCAAATAAAGTTGCTAGTGACATGACATAGTGAAAGTGAGCCACAACGTAATATGTATCGTGCAAAAGCTTATCTATTCCACCATGAGAGAGAACGATTCCGGTGACGCCACCACCTACAAACATAAAAATAAACCCTAGTGCAAATAACATAGGAGTTTTAAACTCAATTGCTCCACCCCACATAGTTGCAATCCAACTAAAGACTTTCACACCTGTTATAACACCGATAAAAATCGTAGTAGTGCTAAAAAATATAGCAGCATCAGCGCTAAGCCCAACAGTGAACATATGATGAGCCCAAACCATAAAGCCAAATGCAGCTATACCTATCATTGCATAAACCATCCCCGTGTAGCCAAACACTGGCTTATGAGAAAAAGTTGATACCACCTGGCTTATAATACCAAATGCAGGAAAAATGATGACGTACACTTCTGGATGGCCGAAAAACCAAAATAGATGTTGAAATAATACAGGATCTCCACCACCTGCAGGGTCAAAAAAGGCAGTGCCGATATTTCGATCAGTAAGAAGCATAGTTATCGCGCCAGCAAGTACAGGTAACGCAACAATCAACATAAATGCTGTGAGCAGGACAGACCAGACAAACAAAGGCATTTTCATTAATGACATTCCTTTTGCACGCATGTTGAATATAGTAACTATAAAGTTAATCGCTCCAACAATTGATGACATACCTGCAACGTGGAGTGCAAATATAGCAATATCAACTCCAGCACTTGGGTGGGACATAACCTGTGATAAAGGAGGATATAAAGTCCAGCCAACACCTGGGCCTTCACCAACGAATACAGAAATAGCTAGTAAAATAAAAGATGCTACTAATAGCCAGAAACTTAAATTATTCATGCGAGGAAACGCCATATCGGGTGCCCCGATCATGAGTGGTACAAACCAATTACCAAATCCTCCCATTAAGGCCGGCATTATCATAAAAAACACCATTATGAGCGCATGTCCTGTAACCATTACGTTATATAATTGGTAATTACCTCCCAGTATATCGATGTGCATTAGCTGAGTACGAATGATTACAGATAATAATCCACCAATAATTCCCGCTAATATGGAAAAAATAATATATAGCGTACCTATGTCTTTATGATTCGTAGAAAATAGCCAACGTCTTATACCTTTTGGTACATCACTCATACATATACTCCAAATTTAACTTAACAATTTTCTATTTTCAATCCATTTATTAAAATCTTCTTTGCTTACTGCTTCAACAACAATTGGCATAAACCCGTGGCCTGGACCGCACAATTCGTAGCACTGTCCGTAATAAATACCAGGCTTTTTGACATTAAACCACGCTTCATTTAATCTTCCAGGTATTGCATCAATTTTTACACCAAAAGCAGGCACTCCCCAGCTATGTATTACATCCCCTGCTGTGACTTGTAAGCGAACATTAGTATTTATGGGCAACACAATATTATTATCGACGGAAAATAACTTCAAATCTCCTTCAGTAAGATTCTCATCTCCTTTAATATAGCTATCAAACGACACACCCTGATATTCTGGATATTGATAGCTCCAGTACCACTGATGGCCAATAGCTTTTAACGTCATCTCAATTTTTGGGATTTTTTCCTGCATTCTAAGTAATTTAGCATTTTCAAAAGCCAATACACCAACAATGATAGTTGGTATAATAAGCCAAACAATTTCTAAAGTAATATTATGAGAGGTTTTACTTATGCTCGTTACTTTGCTTTTACGAAAGCGAAACACTATATAAGCAAGTAATATCCACACAAACAGCATTATTGCAGTCATCACAATCATGATAAATGAGTGGGACTTAACTACAGCCTCCATTACGTCAGTAGCAGGAGCAGGAAACCCAAATTGCCAGGAAGTAGGGGCAGAAGCAATAGAAATATTTGAATAAAATATTATCAAAAGCGCAAATAAATTTACCATATCTTTTGTTTGCTATAAAACTTAAGTGACACGCTATATAATAGTATATATAAATTTACTATGCAAATATAGATTAGCGATGGTTAATAAATTTTTAGCATTAGATAAGTATAATAAGACAATAACAATTTGAGGAAGAAAGCATTTACACAAGTCTATTTTAATGTAAAATATTATAATATTTTACATTAAGAAAATAACAATATATTATACATAAGTATTTACTTTAAGTAAATTCTGTAATAAGTTTAATAGTGTCTGTTACTGCTAATAACCCTCTAGCCTCACACCTAAAAGCAGTAACAGACACTATTAAACTTTATGGAAGTTTTTTTTATCATCAGAAAATTTAGAAATCCCTTTACTTATATTCTACATTGCAATTTATTAAGTAACTTTTAACACCTATAGTTTAAAAATACTGACTAAAGGTTTACATATTATAGAAAACAATCATAAAATAAAATATACTATTTGTATACCAATGTAAATTTCTTCTACGCATCAGAACTCAGTTTTTTTAGTAATAGCTATAATAGCCGATAAAATAAACGATATAATAACCTTGTCAAATCACAATTATTGATGGCTTTGTATATAACCATCCAGAATTTGGATATTAGCTATGCTTGAGGTTTTGTGTGATGTCGTCAACTATTTTTAGGTGGTGAAAAAATATCCATGAAGGTTATTTTCAATCTTCTGACTTGTGTTTTTCTATGGAAGGCACTTTTATTGATTGAGCAAGTGTTTTTCTAATATTTACTTCTTCGCCATTTTCATTTTTCTGCAGTAGGTTAATGTCATTTATTGTATCTACTAAATCCTTTCCTTCTTTAAGGATTTTTACATCGCTTTCATTGAGACTATGTTCATTATTAAATCCTGCAATAATTTCTTTTTTTACTGTATGAGTATTTAAAAACGTTAATATTTTCTGTTTAGCAATAGTATGAATTAACCTTTTATGAGATTTGAGATCGTTGTATATATTCTCTAAGCTACTATCATAATGTTTTGCTTCACTTACAGTGAGTTTTACTACCTCTTCTATACCACTCAGCAGCTCTCTGTAAAACTTATCGTATCTATTACCTGAGGTATGTGCAGCGAATTTTTGTTCAATGTATTTTGTTATATAATTTTGCAGTGTATTTTCTATTGTGCTTATATTCATCAGCCTGCTTTAAGATTACATTAACTATTGTATACATGAAAAGATTAATATTTGATTAACAAGATATTTCTAAAATCAGAATTTTACTAAAAATTATAGTATTTAAGGTATAATTCCTGACATGATATAAAAACGTAAATGGAATGGACCTTGTAACAAAAATAAAACTTAAAATAAAGATGAACAAAGGTAGAATTACAAGTATCCTTATCATCTGTGCCATAATCTTTTTCATATATCTTATACATGAACCAGTGATAGATATGATAGAAAAAATTATAAGTAAAATAAAAGGACTCTTTTAAAAATAATGTATTAATTATTTGTGTTATTCAAGTAGCATGACGCCTATTGGTTGACATCACACTGCTTAAATTGTTGATTAAAAAGGGACAAGTTTAGTGAAAAATAATGATATTATTAGTGGAACATAAAACAGCCCTACTGCAACACTAATTAAAAGTAATAGAGTAGCTTTATCTGGTTGATAATTTAATATGTTAGCAAGTATTATACTGGACCCAGAAACTGGAATAATAGCTAGCAGCATAAGTGCTTTATATATGCTCTCATCATATACCCCTATAACATGCTTATCTAAAAGGACAATTCCTAGAACAAATAATGGCCAAAATACATACTTTGCTGTGATAGTCATCAAAGCAAGCTTCCAATCTATTTTAAAATTTGTAATTTGTGCAATACTCACTCCAAGTAAAACCATTCCGAGTGTAACGAATGTACTTCTAATATTTAGCATCACATCCGTCAAAAAAGTAGGTATTTGTATATCGTATATACTTAAAAAAAACCCCACAACCATTGCGTATGATGAAGGAAGTTTGAACAACTTAAACATGCATTGTTTTGCAGTATAAATACCGTTTGCAGCTATATAAAACCCTAAGCTATTTTCAAACAATGCCATTCCTATATAACAAACAACATAGACAGATACTGAACCCTCGTCGAATAAAGCCATAGCAATTGGTAGGCCAAAATAGCCCATACTTGTGCTTCCAGAGCTAAATGCTAATATGTTTCTTGTATTATCCTTAAATAAAAAGGAAGAAAGATAATATACAGATAAAGACATGGTACTGCCTATAAACCATATCAAAATTGGCAGAGAAATCACTTTTAAATTTACTTCTGTGTGAGATACTCCATATAAAATTACTATTGGATTAGCTATATAAAAGAGTATTTGAGATATGGTATTTCTATCAATTTTAAGAAACTTGCCTGCTAAATAACCAATAAATATTGTGATATAAATAGGTAGTATTTTAAGAAAAAGAGAAAAGAACATACTAATTTAGATTGGAGCCCTTTTAATACTTTTAACTGGTAAAATCACATTAGATCTTAAGATATTGTAAAAGTAAATAAAATTTATTTTCCAGTTTACCCAATTCATAGTTAAGTTAAGAAAGATTCGCTTAGCGCCAAAATTTGCTTTTACGTCAAACTTAAGAATGATATCTTTATAATAACATTATATTAAATTTTTATAAACTTTCTTGTAGAGCAACTGATCCACTGCAAAACAAGTAGAAATATGAATTTAACCAAACTAATTGAATCAAGCTATAAAATCTGCTAGAGTTGATTTTCTAAAGGCACCCTTAGCTCAGTTGGATTAGAGCATTTGACTACGGATCAAAAGGTCGGGCGTTCAAGTCGCTCAGGGTGCACCATATTTTTAACATATACAAGAAACGGAAATCACACTTGAAATTAATGCATAGAATACCTATCTTTAAAAGCTAAACACTTAATATTATACATGAGCAAAAAAGACCATTATGAATTGTTGGGAGTAGATAGAAGTGCCAACATTGATGAGATAAAAAAGGCGTATAAAAAACTAGCATTAAAGTATCATCCCGATAGAAATCCTGGTAATAAAGAAGCAGAGGAAAAATTTAAAGAAGTAACAGCTGCGTACGAAGTTTTATCTGACTCTGATAAGAGAGCAGGTTATGATCATTATGGACATGATGGCGCTTCACACGGTTCTGCTGGTGGGTTTGATTTTAATCAAGGTTTCAGCTCTACAGGTGATTTTAGCGACATATTCAATGATTTCTTTGGTGGAGGATTTGGTGGTGGTGCAGCTAGATCAAGAACAACGAGAAGTACAGCGAGTCATGGAGTATCTGGAGCAGACCTACGCTATGACCTTGAAATTAGCTTAGAGGATGCATTTAAAGGGATGCAAGCACCTATACATTACGTAACAAATGTACAATGTAATACGTGCAGAGGCACGGGTAGCGAAGGAGCAATCAAACCAGTTCAGTGTCACGCATGCCAAGGAAGTGGTAGGGTCAGAACTCAGCAGGGCTTTTTTACAATAGAAAGAACATGTAGCACATGTTATGGAGAAGGAGAAATAATACAAAATAAATGTAATAAATGTGGCGGCAGTGGACGCAAAAGAGATGAAGTGAATATATCAGTTTTAGTGCCAAAAGGTATAGAAAATGGTGCTAAAGTAAGAGTAAGTGGTAAAGGAGAAGCTGGCGCAAGAGGTGGAAAAAGCGGAGATTTATACGTATACATTAAAATAACTCCACACAAAATATTTATGCGAGATAAAGCACATTTGCATTGTAAAGTGCCTGTAAGAATGACACTAGCCGCACTTGGTGGTGAAATTGAAGTACAGTCAATTGATGGAGCTAAAATAAAAATAAAAGTTCCAGAGGGCACTCAAACTAGTACAAAGCTACGCTGTAGGGAGAAGGGCATGCCGTATATGAACTCACATGTTCGTGGCGATTTATACGTACAGGTAATGGTTGAAACTTTAAATCCAAAAAATTTAACTAAAAAGCAAATTGAGCTATTAAAAGCACTTGAAGAAGAGGAGAATGCAAATACCAAGCAGGAATCTGAAGGATTTTTCAGCAAAGTAAAAAAAAAATAGAAAACTTGATGAATAATGTTAGAAACGGTTGAGTCGTTTATGAGACCTGCTGCATATCCAACCTCGTATAGCTAAAATAAGTAAGATTTCCCGACGTCATACCGCGATTTATTCCACAACTGTACGAACTTCTAGTTTAATGCGTAAACCGTTGATGTCATTCCAGTGCGTGACACTGGAATCCAGTCTTCTTACTGAATGATTTCATCATATAAGCCTTTCCAATCTTGGTTTTCTTCTTCAATCAAATCAATTTTCCAAACTCGCTTAATTAAATTTGATGCTATACCAACATCCATTACGCTCACTTGCAGTTATATAAATATAATAGTTTTTCATATATAGTGAATAAATTTACTGGATCCCAGTGTCACGCACACAACTGTACGAACGTCTAATTTAGCGATAAGATAGGAAAAAAATTAGGGTGTGAAGTGTGTTTTATTACAAAGAAATAATATCAAAATTGCCGAAAGCAGTGTTAGATGAAATAGGCAAAGCGGTTGGCGTTGATTACAAAGTGGGCAAACTTACGGGAGAAAATATATTTAATTTACTGCTGTACAGCATATTGGAGAAAAACGAGCTGAGCTTGCGGACTATCGAGGAAAATTATCGTCGGATGTTTTGCCTGAATACGCGCCATTCATCGGTGGCAAGCCGCTTAAAAACGATACCAATTAAGTACTTCGAAAGAATTTTTTCGTTCGTTTTACAAAGTTTTTGTAACCAAAAAGACCAAGAAAAGCTATTAATTATAGATTCCACAACCCTGCAGTTATCGAGCAAATTACTGCAATCTGCAATACCATGGCGTGGTGGTGCAAAGAATATGGTAAAGTGCACCGTTGCCACTGACGGCAGGTTTGCAAAGTTGCTGAACTTGTATACTCAAGCCAAGGGCTCCTCTGACAGCACATCGTTCCGGGAAATGATTTTAAATCACGGTCAAGAGTCGATTTGCATATTTGATCGAGGACTGCAAAAACGTGCAACTTTCGAGGAGTTTATAGATAAAGGCATACATTTTATCACACGTGGCAACGATAATATTCGTTATCAAATTGTGCGTATCCACGGAAAAGTTGCAGGCATGCAGACTGGAACGCTTGAGCTAATGGAAGATGTAGTAGTCAGGCTGGGGCAAAAAGGTTCAAGATTTTTGTCGTTTGAAATCAGGCTAATTAAAGCGCAAAATCGACAGAATGGCGAAGTTCTCACATTTTTGACTAATATTTATGAAATGTCTGCTGAAGAAGTCTGCGCTCTTTACAAAAGGCGCTGGTCAATAGAAGTTTTCTTCAAATTTATCAAGCAGGAGCTCAACACGAAGCATTTTCTTGGACATAGCAAAAACACAATTTTGGTCACACTATACATGATTCTTATTGCTTCGGTTTTATTAACAGAATACAGAAAACGCAGCGAAATCAAGAGTTATAAGTTTGCAAGGAGAGCTTTTATGAATGAACTCAGGCTTGAAATCCTAAAACCTGTCATTGAATATTGTGGTGGAAACCCAGAAAAAGTCTACGATTATTACCTTTTTCACTTTCCATAACAAACGTTCGTACACTTGTGTGTCACGCACTGGGATGACAGGAGAAGGATACAGGACTAACACCCTTAGTTGATATTTAATGCCTGTCTTATCGCTTTACGGGATGTTCGTACAGTTGCGTATTTATTCGCGGTAACTCAGCATAGATCCCGCTAACAAGCATCTGGATGACGATATTATTAATCGGCACTGTGTTAGCTCTACTCTAATTTCCTATCTTGATTTGCAGCAGATCTAGAGATCTTATCAGAAAGTCACGAGAGAAATCTTTTTTAATTTCTCTCGCTTACTTATTAACTTGACTGATCATAATGCGACACTACTACGCTCTCTTTTTCACCAGAATGTGAATGACAACTGTCATCCCTTAACCATTTCTCGTCATAAGTTTCAATATCAAAATATTTCTCATATTTATTTATATTATCACGAAGCGAAAGTGCTCTAATCTTACTCATAATTAAGCCTGTACCAGCAGGAATTAATCTTCCAACTATAACATTTTCTTTTAATCCGGTTAAAGGATCATCCTTTCCACAGAATGCTGCTTCTGTAAGCACTTTTGTGGTTTCTTGGAAAGAGGCAGCAGAAATGAAGGAGTTGGTCTCAAGGCTTGCTCTAGTAATCCCCTGCAAAATAGGGAGATAACCAGCAGGTCGCTTACCAGAGTTATTCATAGCATCATTTTCTTTATCAATTTCCAGCTTATCGATGTTTTCACCAATCAAATACATAGTGTCACCAGGATCAGTGATTTCTACTTTTTGTAGCATTTGTTTTAATATAACTTCTAAGTGCTTATTATCTATACGCACACCCTGCAATCTATAAACTTGCTGTATTTCAGAAATCATATAGTGTGCTAAAGCCTCTAATCCAAGTACACGTAAAATATCATGAAGATCAGGGTCACCATCCATTAATAGATCACCTTTACGCACAAAATCACCTTCATTGACTATTACATGCTTACTCCTTGATACAAGATATTCAACTGGGGAATTTTGCTCATCTACAGGCCTAATCAATATGCTACGTTTTCCTCTTCTATCTTTCTCAGAAAATACTATATGACCATCTATTTCACTCACAATAGCATGCTCTTTAGGTCGGCGTGCTTCAAATAATTCTATAACTCTAGGTAGTCCACCAGTAATATCACGAGTTTTAACTGATTCTCTTGGTGTCCTTGTAATAACATCACCAGCATAAACTTTCTGACCATCTTGTACATTAAGTACTGCACCAAGTGGTATAAAGTAACATGCTTCAACACCACTTGCGAGTGTCATTACTTCACCATCATCACCCAATAGGACTATACGAGGACGTAAATTAGCTCCACCAGAATGCAATTTCCAATCTTTTACTACTTTGCTTGATATCCCAGTAGATTCATCCATAACCTCTGTGATTGAAACTCCATCTTTTAAATCCTGGTAAGATACAGTACCAGTTTTTTCCGTGATAATAGGCAATGTATAAGGATCCCATTCTGCCACCTTATCACCAAGCTTCACTGACTCACCTTCACCTACATAAAGCTTAGCACCATAAGGTACACTGTGCCTTAATTTCTCACTACCAAGGCTATCAACTAATACAACTTCACAAGAACGGCTGATCACAATTTTATTTCCGTTTTTGTCTATAATTATATTACTATTGTTTAGTTTTATTTTAGCATTAGTAGAAGTTATAATATTTGAGGATTCAACACCTCTTGTCATTACTCCACCTATGTGGAAAGTACGCATCGTTAACTGAGTACCTGGCTCTCCAACAGATTGGGCAGCTATAACACCAACTGCTTCACCTATTGAAGCAATCTTACCAGTTGCAAGATCTCTTCCATAGCATAGAGCACATAGACCAGGGCTCATTTCACAAGTC
Source organism: Wolbachia endosymbiont of Folsomia candida (assembly GCF_001931755.2). NCBI lineage: Bacteria > Pseudomonadati > Pseudomonadota > Alphaproteobacteria > Rickettsiales > Anaplasmataceae > Wolbachia > Wolbachia endosymbiont of Folsomia candida. The sequence continues at coordinate 73,786 of NZ_CP015510.2, read as the reverse complement.
AAAGCTGACCTGATTTTTATAGCATCAAGTCCAGCAATATTAATTTGTTTAACTTTATCCTCATCAATCAATTCTCCCGCTGTTACTAATAGTTCTTTTGTCACTGGATTGTATATATCATTTGCAGCTGTTCTGCCAAGCACAACACTCTCTAAAGATGCAACTATAGTGCTTCCCTCAACTGTAGCTCTAACAACAAGACCATTTTTTGTTCCACAATCATGCTTTGTAACAATACAATTTTGAGATACATCAACCAAACGACGAGTTAAATATCCGGAATTTGCAGTTTTTAGTGCAGTATCAGCCAGACCTTTACGTGCGCCGTGAGTGGAATTGAAATATTCAAATACGTTTAACCCTTCGCGGAAGTTAGAAATTATAGGAGTTTCTATGATTTCACCTGAAGGCTTAGTCATGAGTCCTCGCATTCCTGCAAGCTGTTTCATTTGTGAAGTAGAACCCCTTGCACCAGAATTAACCATCATATATACAGAGTTATATTTCCCATTTGCGCTATATACAGACATTGCTTTTAACATGTCACTAGCTATTACATCCGTACACTTAGACCATTCGTCTATAACCTTGTTATACCTCTCACTTCTTGTGATTAGCCCGTCCTGATATTGGGCGGAAAATTTCTTAATTTCAATTCTTGCGTGATCAACATGCATGGCTTTAGTATCTGGTATAACCATATCACGACGACCAAAAGATGCACCAGAAAATGTAGCATATTCAAAACCAAGTACCATTAACTTATCAGAGAATGCTACAGTAGCACTTTGACCACAGTTACGATATACTAAATCAACTATATTAGTTATTTCTTTAACTGTTAATATCTGATTTATTAGATCAAAGCTTAAATTCTCATGTTGAGGGAAAATCTGCCATAATATTAAGCGACCAGGAGTTGTACAAACACTCCTATAGCGGCTCTCACCATCACTACCTACATATTCCATTCTATATTTTACATTAGAATGTATATGCAAAGTCCCATCACTCAAGGAATGCTCAATATCACAAAAAGCCCCAAAAGATGGTAAATCAATTGCTTCATCAGCTAACTCTTGTAAAGTTAGGTAGTATATACCAAGTACTATATCTTTACTCGGAACTATAATCGGTCGACCATTAGAAGGACTCAAAACGTTATTAGTTGACATCATTAACACTCTAGCTTCAAGCTGAGCTTCAAGCGAAATCGGCACGTGTACAGCCATTTGATCGCCATCAAAATCAGCGTTAAATGCTGTACAAACGAGTGGATGAAGTTGTATCGCTTTACCCTCAATAAGGATCGGTTCAAAAGCTTGAATACCAAGCCTATGTAACGTAGGTGCCCTGTTCAATAAAACAGGATGCTCTTTTATTACTTCTTCCAGCATATCCCAAACTTCTGGTTTTTCTGCTCTTATCAATTTACTAGCAAACTTAATAGTTGGAGCCATGCCATACATCTTAAGCTTTGAGTAAACAAAAGGTTTGAATAACTCAAGAGCCATTCTTTTTGGCAACCCACATTGATTCAGCTTCAAAGTTGGACCAACAACTATTACAGAACGTCCAGAATAGTCTACCCTCTTACCCAGTAGGTTTTGACGGAAGCGACCTTGTTTTCCTTTTAACATATCACTAATAGATTTTTTATATCCAACAGCGCCAGCCTTATTTGTAAGAGTACTACGACGGCTATTATCAAAAAGAGAATCAACTGCCTCTTGTAACATCCTTTTTTCATTACGAATCATAATCTCAGGAGGATTCAAGCTTAATAGCTTCCTCAGCCTATTATTTCTATTAATAATAGTCCTATAGTGATGATTCAGATCAGAAACTGCAGGACGACCACTTTCAAGCGATACCAAAGGACGCAAATCAGGTGGCAAAATAGGTATAGTCGTAAGTATCATCCACTCAGGCTTGTTTCCAGATTTAATAAAGTTTTCAACAATACGCAATCTCTTTATAATTTTCTTTCTCTTTATTTCAGAAACAACAGATTCTAATTCCAGCCTTAAATCCTTTCTAATTTCAGGTAAATCAAGGCGCGTTAATAACTCTCTTATAGCTTCAACACCTTGCATAGCTACAAAGGTATCGGCTCCATATGTATCCTTAGCTTCGTTATAAGATTTTTCACTAATAATCTCATTTTGTTCAAAAGGAGAAACAAGAGGATCTATTATAATATAATTATCGCTATACAAGATATTCTCAATATCTCTCAGAGATATATCTAGCAATGCTCCAATTCTTGAAGGAAGTGATTTCAAAAACCATATATGAGCAACAGGGGATGCAAGTTCTATATGACCCATCCTTTCTCTTCTTACTTTAGAAGATGTAACCTCCACTCCACATTTTTCACATATGCGACCTCTGTGTCTTCTTTTTTTGTATTTTCCACATAAACATTCATCATCATTTACAGGACCAAAAATCTTAGGACAAAATAATCCACCTTTTTCAACTTTGAATGTACGATAATTTGCAGTTGAAACATCTTTTATTTCGCCATACGACATAGATGTAATACTTTCAGGGCTAGCAACTGATATGCTGATCTTATCAAAAGACTGCGCAATGTTAGTGTGAGATATATCCCCAATAACTACATCATTTTGCTTTAAAACTACATTCAAACATAAAGAACGTAATTCTTTTATCATCACATTGAAGGACTCAGGAATTCCACATTCAAAATTACTGTCGCCTTTTATTATCGATTCGTAAATTTTAACCCTACCGTTAATATCATCGGACTTCACGGTTAACATTTCCTGTAAAGTATAGGCAGCACCATAAGCTTGCAATGCCCAACATTCCATTTCACCAAAACGCTGACCACCAAAATGAGACTTTCCTCCAAGCGGTTGTTGAGTAACTAAACTATAAGGACCTACTGAACGCGCATGAATTTTATCATCAACCAAGTGATGCAGCTTAAGCATGTACATGTAACCAACCGTAACCTCACGGTCAAATTTTTCACCAGTGCAACCGTCATACAATGTAGATTGTCCAGAGTTATCCAAGCCAGCGATTTCAAATAATTTTGTTATTTGTTCATCTTTTGGACCTTCAAATACAGGCGCAGCAACAGGCACACCATCACGTAATTTATGTGCAAATTCAATTAGATTATTATCGCTAATATCACGAAGATTATTACAGATAGGTACGTTATTACCACAGCTATAAATTTCAATAAGAAAGTTTCGTAAATTGCTGCACAAGCTTTTACAAGAATTCAAGCAATTTTCTACTAATTCGTTCAGCTCATCACTTAGTGGACTTTTATTTACTACACTTAAGATAGAAGCGGTGATTTCATTGTCATTCAGATCTTCAATTTTCTTATTATCAAGATATACTGCTGCAAATTTTGCAAAATTATCATCGTCAAAAGATCTGATTGCATTACAAAAAGCATTTTTTGTCTTACTGATTTCGTCGAGAATGTTACCTATTTTTTCTCCCAACTTTTTGCAAGCCCAGCCCACGTGAGTTTCAAGTATTTGCCCAACATTCATTCGTGAAGGCACACCAAGCGGGTTAAGAATAATATCAACGGGAGTACCATCCTCTAAGTAAGGCATATCTTCAACTGGTACAACTCGAGAAATAACACCCTTATTCCCATGTCTACCAGCCATTTTATCTCCAGGCTGCAGGCTATGTTTCACAGCAATGAAAACCTTAACTGCCATCGACACACCTTGAGGCAAGTCATAGCCTTCATTTAATTTTTCTACTTTTCTCTTAAACTGTGCTATTGCAGTTGACACTTTTTCGTCAAAATCTTTTTTTAGATTCTTAACTTGCTCTAAAATAGGTGCGCATTCAAGACCTATGCCCCACCATTGTTCACGTTCAATAGAGTCTAATTTCTCTTGATCATGTGAACCCGAGTGAATGATGAGTTTTTGTAGTTCATCATAAAAATATTCACTAGTAACATTTATTATATAATCACGTTCTTTTTCAAAATCACTGACCTCTTTTTGCTTAATAAGCAATGCCCTTTCATTTTCTTCAACTCCTCTGCGTGTGAAAACTTGTACATCAATTACTGTGCCTTCAACATCTGGAGATGTATATAAAGAGGAATCGGAGCAATCAAATGACTTTTCACCAAAAATTGTCATTAACAGCTTTGTCTCAGGAGGTAATGAAAGAGAAGGCTTAGGGGTCACTTTTCCTACAAGAATATAACCAGGCCCAACTCTTGTACCAATTTTCACTATACCACTATCATCCAAGTGATATAAATTTTCCTCATTAACATCAGGTATAGCGCGAGTTATTTTTTCTGACCCAAGTGGAGTATCATGCACAACACACTCAAATTCTTCTATATGTATAGAGGTAAAGAGATCTTTTTTAACAACTTCACTGGAAATAATAATAGAGTCTTCAAAGTTATAACCTTGCCAAGACATAAAAGCGACTAGCAAGTTTTTACCAAGTGCCAATTCCCCGCTATTAATTGCAGGACCATCAGCAATGACATCACCCTCTTTAACGTGATCGCCTACACGCACCAAAGGTCTTTGATTAATACAAGTATTATGATTTGAACGCTGAAATTTTCTTAAATGATAAATATCCACATCCAGGTAATTAACTTTTTCTTTATCAAAAGCACGGATAACTATAGAGTTACTATCTGAACTATCAACTATACCATCACGTTTCGCTAAAACTACAGCACCAGAACCAGAAGCGGCAAAAGACTCCATACCAGTAGCAACCAGAGGAGCAGTAGGCTTCAATAAAGGCACAGCTTGACGTTGCATGTTTGAACCCATCAATGCTCTATTGGCATCATCATTTTCCAAAAATGGAATTAAGGAAGCTGCAACGGATATTACCTGCTTAGGAGACACGTCAATGTAAGTAACTTGGTCACTACTTACCATAACGAAGCTACCAGCATATCTACAGTATAGCATATCATCAACAAAGCAATTATTTTCATCAAGCTTTACGCTAGTGTCAGCTATATGATGAGAGCCTTCATCTATTGCAGAAAGATACTCAATTTGATCAGTAACAACCTTATTCACTACTTTTCTATAAGGGCTTTCAATAAACCCGTATTTATTAATGCGTGCGTATATAGCTAAACTATTGATTAATCCTATATTTTGCCCTTCAGGAGTCTCAATAGGACAAATTCTTCCATAATGAGTTGGATGAACATCACGCACTTCAAATCCTGCACGTTCTCTCGTTAAACCACCTGGCCCGAGCGCCGATAATCTTCTTTTATGTGTTATTTCAGACAATGGATTAGTCTGATCCATAAACTGGGCTAATTGAGAAGAATTGAAGAAATCTCTTAAAACGTTAGTTAAGACTTTTGGATTAATAAAATCAGAAGGGGAGACTTTGTCTAAACTAGAAGTGGATATAGAATCAACTATTACACGCTCTAATTTTAACAATCCAGTTCTAAACTGATTTTCTATAAATTCTCCAACTGATCTGACTCTTCTATTTCCCAAATGATCAATATCGTCTACAGTACCTTGACCGTCACGTAATAATACTATTTTTCTTACAACTTCAATAATATCTTCATATGTTAAAACAGTGAAGTCTTCGTCATAATTTAACCCAAGGTAAGAGTTAAGTTTTAACCTACCAATGTTAGATAAGTCATAATATTCCGGACTGAAGAAAAGGTTACGGAAAAATTCTTCTACTATCTCCAAAACAGGCACTTCGCCAGGACGCAAAACTCTATATATTTCATATAGCGCATCCTGATAAGACATGTTTTTATCTAAGAACAGCGTATTTAATATATAAGGCCCAACAGACATATTATCTATATTGAGCACCGATATTTCATCTACAGATAAGATCTCAAGCTTTTTCACGTCCTCTAATTTTATAGGCTCACCAGCAGATAAAATTTTTGTAGAGCTAGCACTGTCTATTAAATCTTCTGCAAGGAATAACCCGCATATAGAATCAAAAGGTATAAGATACTCTTTCAATCCATCTTCATGTAGCTTTTTAGCGAGCCTTGAGGTAATACGAACATTAGCTTTAAGTAGCACATTACCTGCAACATCCATTAAGTCAAAAGGCAGCCTAATTCCCTTAAATTTATCAGGAGTGAAAGGTACTTTCCAACCATTTTTATGCTTTACATACTTTATTTTTTCATAAAATCTATTGAGTATGTCATTGTTTGAGAGACCTAAAGCTTTTAATAAAACCGAAATTGGTAATTTCCTTTTTCTATCAATACGGAAATGCAAATGATCCTTAACATCAAACTCAATATCAAGCCAAGAACCTCTATAAGGAATAATTCTAGCAGAGTAAATCAATTTACCAGAATTATAAGTTTTTCCCTTATCGCTATCAAAAAACACACCAGGAGACCTGTGCATTTGTGAAACGATAACTTTTTCTACGCCATTAATAATAAAGGTGCCCTTGTCAGTCATCATCGGCAATGCACAAAAATGGACTTCTTGCTCTTCTATAGATTTTACAATAGTTGCAAGCTTAGATTGATCTTCACCCTCTTTAATCGATTTATATTCTTCAAGAGAAATACCGTCTTGCATAATAACAAGACGTATACAAGCAATCACTTGAGCAGAAAAAGTTATACCACGTTTTACACATTCAGATTCATCATACTTAGGATCGTCTATCTTGCAGCTTATAAACTCAATAGTGGCCCTGTGCAAAGGATCATTTATTGGAAAGATTGCATGAAAAATAGCCTCAAGTCTTTCATTACCCTTATTCTCAGGAGTAAATGAATTATATGATTCTTTCTGAACCTTAACTAAGTCCAACAAAGAATCTTTTAAATCAACTGACCTAGAATAAGAAATTCTAGGAACAAAAGCACCAGAAGCACACATATAAGAAGAATCAACCATTAAAAACACCCCAAATCAATTAAAAAGCTACACCGATATAAAACTAATACATTAAATATAAATGTGCTATTCAAGGTCTACTTTGGTTGCTCCTGCTTCAATAAGTTTTTGCTTCATTTTTTCTGCTTCATCTTTAGGAATATTAATAACCAAATCTTTAGGCAAAGATTCAACTAATTCTTTTGCTTCTTTTAAGCCTAACGTAGAATTACACTCTCTAACAATTTTAATAACCCCTATTTTCTTAGCAGCATCAATTTCTTTAATTACGACTTTATATTCAGTCTTTTCTTGAGCAGCAGGAGCAGCTGCAGCATTACCAGCAGCAGGTGCACCAGCACCACCAATGAAAGAACCAGCAGGCAACCCTATTTTTTCTTCTAACACTTTCACAAGTTCAGAAGCCTCTAATAGATTTAAAGATAATATTTTATCAACTAAATCATTTGTTACATTACTCATAATTATCACCTTATTTAACAACAAATTTACTTTTTAGAACTATAATAATCCAACGCTCTCATAAGCCTCATAGAAGGCGAATTGATGGACAACGCCAATCGAGCAGGAATATTATAAGATATTAAACGCATAATTTTAATACGAAGCTCATCCAGAGAAGGCAACTTAGCCAACTTATCAACATCATCTGCTGTTAGCAATTGATTTGAATGCGCTGCGCAAATCACAGACATCTTTTCCTTGTTAATATTAGCAAAATCAACTATTAACTTTGCAGCTTCTACTATACCACTAGAGTATATAATAGCAACAGGACCAGAAAACCTATCTGATAAATAAGAAAATCTACCAGTTCTTTCCAAAGCCAAGCGAGCTAAAGTGTTTTTAACTACTAATACTCCACCAGCTATAGATTTTAAGCTATTCCTAAGAGTTAATGAATCACTTGCATTTATAGATTTAAAATTTACCAATATTAAAAAATCATTATCTACAAATAGATTCATTATATTCTGTATAAACTCATCCTTATTTTCACGCTTCACGGCATTACTCCACTAAATTATATCTTCTACTTTGCTTAGTTTATAAGCTTTACCCATAGTTGAATTTAAAAAAACACTCTTAAAATAAACCCCCTTTGCAGAAATAGGCCTACTATCTTTAATCACTTTAAGAAAGGCTTTCAAATTTTCCAGTAAATCATCAATGCTAAATTTGATATTTCCTAATTTACCATGAATAATACCATTTTTATCTGTCCTAAATTTTATTTGACCAGACTTAATAGTTTTAATAGCCTCTGCAACATTAGGTGTGACAGTGCCAAATTTAGGATTAGGCATAAGCCCTTTAGCACCCAATATCTTTGCAATAGGAGTGATTTTTGACATAAAATCAGGAGTAGTGATGCACCAATCAACATCAAGCTTCTTACCTTTTTTTATCTCTTCAACTAAATCCTCTCCTCCTACAATGTCAGCACCAGCTTTTTCAGCTTCTGATAAATGTTTATCTTGAGCAAAAACAGCTACTTTAATATCCTTTCCGACACCTTTAGGTAAAACTACTGTACCACGCACCTGCTCCTCAGATTTACGCGAATCTACGCCTAAATTGATGGCAACATCAATTGATTCATCAAACTTTGCTGAAGCAGACTCAATAATTTTTTCCAAACATTGTTTAGGATTATAAATTTCATTGTTATATGTGTTCATGTATTTAACCTTCTACAACTTCTATACCCATAGATTTAGCAGTACCTATAACCATTTTCACTGCTGAATCTTCATTATCCACTTTCATATCAACCATTTTAGACTTTGCTATCTTAATTATAGCAGACATCGGCAATTTGGCTACCATCTCTTTACCTGGATTGCTAGAACCCTTAGCTAAGTTAATCGCCTGTTTGAGCAAGTAAGCTACAGATGGGCCACTGATGATGAAATCATAAGACCTATCATCCTTTATAAAGATCCGCACAGTGACCAGGTCACCTATTTTATAATTGTCATTAGCAAGGCTAGTAACCTTATTAAAAGCTTCACAAAATTTAGGAACAGGTATACCACGTGGTCCAAGCACCGAAGCAATTTTCGGCCCAGGTACTGCTTTTCCAGCTTCCATCAGCAAGTTAATTTTAGCAACTACAACACTCATAATCAATCCTCTATTTTTTCTACTTGAGTTAGATCAAGCTCTATTATTGTAGGCTTACCTAAAATTGATACTTCTACATTAATAGTTTTCTTCTCCTCATTTATGATATCCACTTTACCAGTAAAATTTTGAAAAAGGCCGTCGTTTATTTTGACTTTCTCACCTTTTTCATAACCATAACTCAATTTTTTCGTTTCTTGAGCAGTGTAAAGTGCACTACACATTGAGTTAATCTCATTATCTGAAATCACTTTTGGTATATTACCATTTTTTAAAAATCCATAAACCTTAAGAGATTTTGGTATATTATTAATAAAGTTTAACACTTCATCACACAAATTCACATATAAAAAAACATAACCAGGAAAACATTTCCTTCGTGTAGCAACTTTTTTAGATCTGAGCTCCGTTTCATTTAGCTCTTCGTATGGAATAAAAACTTCCTTGAAATAATCATTAACACCGAGTCTCATAGAATTTTCCAGTACATGCTGACGCACTTTCTCTTCATAATTAGAAGCAACTCTCAAAATATACCATTTATACCTATTAAACTCCTTGCATTTTAAACTTATGTCATCATTTGAAATTACTTCAAAATTACCAGATTCGCTACTACAAAAACCAGGCATTTGACTTAAAATGCTTTTACTTTCATCACAGAGGTGCATACAAACATACACTTCGCATATCTCCTTTATATCAGATTTTGCATTACACACAGTCTGATAAGGAATAAACACTTCCTTAAAATAAGCAGCATTACTCACCAATTCGCGTATATCTCGCTCATATCCATAATCAACTTTAATGATATACCATCTATATTCATGCGTCATAAACAATACCAAATAAAGTCTTAATTGTGCAAAGAGATATAAAATCCACCAAACAAAAGAAAATAGAAAAACATAATATTACAATTATTACAACAAATAGAGATGACAACACCTCCTGCTTTTTTACCCAGGCAATTCTTCGGACTTCTTGCCTTATATCACAAAAAAAATCACACAAATTTTTTAACATTTCTACCACAATATTAATGCAGGAGCGATAGGAATTGAACCTACAACCTCTGGTTTTGGAGACCAGCGCTCTACCAATTGAGCTACACTCCTATAACTTACTCTAAAATCTCAGAAACAACGCCAGAACCAACAGTTCTACCGCCTTCTCTTATCGCAAAACGCAAGCCCTTATCCATTGCTATTGGCACTTGCAACTCCACTTCTATACTTACATTGTCACCTGGCATTACCATTTCTTTTCCATCTAGCAACTTTATACTTCCCGTTACATCGGTCGTTCTTAAATAAAATTGCGGCTGGTAATTTGCAAAAAATGGCGTATGCCTACCTCCTTCCTCTTTCTTCAGTATATAAACCTCTGCCTTAAACTTCTTGTGAGGCTTTATCGACCCCGGCTTTGCTAATACTTGCCCTCGCTCTACTTCTTCTCTTTTTGTTCCCCTCAGTAATATTCCAACATTGAGTCCCGCACTGCCTTTATCCAGCAACTTCTTGAACATTTCCACGCCCGTACATATCGTCTTTTGCGTATCTTTCAAACCTATTATCTCTATTTCATCACCAGTCTTTATTTCTCCACACTCTATCCTTCCTGTTACCACAGTTCCGCGCCCTGATATTGAAAATACATCCTCAATCGGCAATATAAATGGCTTTTCTACAGGTCTTGGTGGAATTGGCACATATTCATCCAATTTTTCCATCAATTTAGCTATTGATTTTTTGCCATATTCGCTATCCTCATCCTCCAGCGCTTTGAGTGCTGAACCAACCACAACAGGCACATCATCTCCAGGATAGCCGTATTTAGTCAACAATTCCCTGATTTCCATTTCCACTAAATCTATCATATCAGGGTCAGCAACATCGGCTTTGTTTATATAGACCACGATACACCCAACTCCAACTTGCTTCGCGAGCAATATATGCTCTCTGGTTTGCGGCATCGGCCCATCAACCCCTGACACCACCAATATCGCTGCATCCATCTGCGCCGCACCTACAATCATATTTTTTACATAATCAGCATGTCCCGGGCAGTCAACATGTGCATAATGGCGAGTCTCACTCTGATACTCAACATGCGCAGTTGCTATTGTTATTCCCCTTTTTCTCTCTTCTGGAGCTTTATCTATCTGATCATACGCCACAAAATTTCCATAATGTTTTGTTATTGCAGCCGTTAACGTCGTCTTTCCATGATCCACATGCCCTATCGTTCCCACATTTACATGCGGCTTTCCAAATGCTTCTACTACTGTTGTCATAATTATTACCCTTAATTATACTTTAGCTTTAACTCATCAACCACATATTGTGGTACTTGCTCATAACAAGAAAAATGCATACTATACTGCGCTCTTCCCTGAGACATAGAACGTAAAACGTTGATATACCCAAACATATTTGCAAGAGGTACCGAAGCAGTAATTATTTTGCTATTATTACCTAAATCTAGCATGTCAGCAACATTCCCTCTTCTACTATTTATATCACCCATCACATCACCCATATATTCTTCAGGAGTAATGATTTCAACTTTCATTATAGGTTCTAGCATTTTAGGACCAGCTTTATTTGCCATTTCCTTAAAAGCACCTTTAGCAGCAAGCTCAAAAGCTAAAGGACTAGAATCAACCTCGTGAAAAGCACCATCAAGAAGAGTAGCCTTAAAATCAATCAATGGGAAGCCAGAAATTATACCACCTTCTTTTATCAACTCCAAGCCATTTTCTACTCCAGGAATATACTCTTTTGGAATAGAGCCCCCTACAATTTTACTTTCAAATTGGAACCCAGAACCAGGCTCAAGAGGTTCAAATTTTATTTTAACCTTAGCAAACTGACCAGCACCACCTGATTGTTTTTTATGAGTGTAATCAATTTCAACAGATTTAGTAATAGTTTCACGATATGCAACCTGAGGAGCACCGACGTTAGCCTCAACGTTAAACTCGCGCTTCATTCTATCAACAATAATCTCAAGATGTAGCTCACCCATACCTTTCAATATAGTCTGTCCGCTTTCCGCATTTACTGACATTCTCAAAGAAGGATCTTCTGCAACTAGCCTATTTAGAGCAACACCTAATTTTTCCTGATCTGAAGTAGTTTTAGGTTCCACAGCGATTTCAATAACGGGCTCAGGAAATTCCATACGCTCCAGTAATATAGGAGAATCAACAGAACATAAAGTATCCCCCGTAGTGGTTTTCTTTAGCCCAACCAAAGCAACTATATCTCCAGCCCTAGCTTCAGTTATATCTTCACGGTTATTTGCATGCATAAGTAACATTCTACCAATCCCTTCAGTTTCATTCTTTAATGCATTTGAAACAGTAGATTTAGATTTTAACTTGCCAGAATAAATACGAATAAATGTTAAAGTTCCAACGAATTTATCTGTCATCACTTTAAATGCAAGAGCTACAAACTTTTCTTTTTCTGAAGGTTTAATCTCGATTTTCTTTTCTGGGTCTTTAGGATCACTCCCGATAATCACATCAACATCAATAGGAGAAGGTAAAAAATCAACCACAGCATCAAGAAGAGGCTGAACACCTTTGTTTTTAAAAGCTGATCCGCATAACACAGGAACAAAATTACCTTTTATAGCCCCAATTCTTACACATTTTTTTAATAAATCCACTGGAATATCATTGGTTTCAAAGTAAATATTCATCACTTCATCGTCCATCTCAGCTGCTGCTTCCAACAAAGCCTTCCTAAATTCTTGAGCTTTACCCAGCAAATCAGAAGGAATATCACCATAAGAAAACTTAGCACCAAGTGTCTCTTCTTCCCATATGATTGATCTCATATCAATAAGATCAATAACACCTTTAAAATCTTTCTCACTTCCTATCGGCAATTGAATGACTAAAGGCACTGCACCAAGCTTGCTTTTTATCATATCAACACAGCGATAAAAATTTGCCCCTATTCTATCCATTTTATTAACAAAACAAATACGAGGAACACTATATTTATCAGCTTGACGCCAAACAGTCTCAGATTGAGGTTCAACACCAGCAACGCCATCAAATACAGCAACTGCACCATCTAAGACTCTTAAAGATCTTTCAACTTCAATAGTAAAATCAACGTGACCAGGAGTATCTATTATATTAATTCTATGATCATTCCAAAAACATGTTGTTGCAGCAGAGGTTATCGTAATTCCGCGTTCTTTCTCTTGCTCCATCCAATCCATAGATGCTGCACCATCGTGCACTTCCCCAATTCTATTTTCTTTACCAGTATAAAATAAAACACGCTCTGTTGTGGTAGTCTTACCAGCATCTATATGAGCCATTATTCCTATATTTCTATACTTAGATATCCCAATTTCCATATTACAATTAATTAACCAACGCTAAAAACGAAGGTGAGAAAATGCTTTATTAGCTTCAGCCATTTTATACTTTTCTTCGCACATCTTGAACGCTCCACCACGTTTGTTGTATGCATCCAATATCTCAGATTGCAAACAATAAGCAGAAGTTTTTCCGCTCTTTTTACGAGCAGCAGAAGCTGCTTTAGCAATCCATCTCAGCGCCAAAGAAACAGCTCTATCCTTTCGAACTTCTACAGGCACCTGATAAGTTGCACCACCAATACGCCGAGAGCGCACTTCTATAGAAGGCGTAACATTTTCCACGGCAGTTTCAAAAATTGCTAATGCACCATCATCCACTTTTTTCTCAGCTAAAGATAAAGCGTCATAAATGATCTTTTCTGCGGTAGATTTTTTACCACACTTCATAATTGTATTAATAAAACGCATCAGCAAAACACTGCCATAACGCGAATCAGGACTGATTTCTCTTTTTTTTGCTTTATTCCGACGAGCCATAAATTTTTAACCAGATTTCTTTACACCATATTTTGAACGAGATTTTTTTCGATTTTGTACACCGCGAAGATCAAGAGCGCCTCTCACTAGATGATAGCGCACACCAGGTAAGTCTTTTACCCTTCCACCACGTATCAGAACAACTGAGTGTTCCTGTAAATTATGACCCTCACCAGGTATATATGCAGTTACCTCACCATATCCAGAAATCCTCACCCTTGCTACCTTACGAAGTGCCGAGTTAGGCTTCTTAGGAGTTGTGGTATATACTTTAGTACAAACACCCCTTCTTTGTGGGTTAGTTTTTCCCAAAGCTGGTACTTTTTTCTTATGGGTTAATCTCAATCTACCCTTGCGTATTAATTGATTTATTGTAGGCATATTTATAACTTCAAGCTTATTAAATTGACTAAGTCTATAGTTATAAAATAATAAACCTCAATAGTCAATATAAAAATAAAAATTACTATTCTAATATTTTACCTTAGGTGCCTCACTAAAAACATCAGCGCTCGCACCTTCAAACGCAGTTCTAATCTGGCATTACAAGCCACTATTGACATATAGCAAGAATTAGCATATGATAGAACTAATATGTAGCATGTGAGGTTATTATGCCACCAAATATAAAAAGCGCTCCCTTTAGGGTTAGTCATAGGGCAATTGAGCCTCAAGAAGAGATAAAGAGAACTTCTACTCCTATTTCTTTCGGAACAACACAGCAGCAAAGTGACGACTCACTTATAATTAATGATAATAGTGATATAGAATGTGAGTTTGAGGATGCGAAGTCTGATTTTGAACACTTTGAAGATATGCTTGCAATTAGAAATGCTGCTGAAAGAGAGAAGAGAATAAAACAGCTAATTAGTGATGGCTTAGATGTTAATGCAACAAAAAATGGTCAGACTATTTTAGATGTTGCTATAGAAAGAAGATGTTCATCAAAAATTGTAGAGTTACTGATAAATAACGGAAGTAAGATAGATACTATTGATCTGAATGGTTGCACTATATTACATAGGTCAGTTCAAAATAGAAATATTAAGGTGGTCAAACTGCTTTTAGAAACTGACAAAAAAGAAATAAATAAACTCCCTTTAGCAAAGTTCTTTCCTAAATGTATATTTGTTCATCAAATCGAACTAGATATTGAAGATAAAAATGGCTTTACTGCTTTAGATTATGCAAAGCAGAATAGTGAGATGTATACTCTGCTTCAAAATTATGGCGGAAAGCATAGTGGAAAGTTTTTGCATTTTCGTAATCTTAATATAGAAGAATTAGATTTGAGCAAACTTGTGACTGATAATGATTACTGTTTTGATGCGCTTGCAAAAGCGTTAGAGATTAAAGATGAGTATAATAGAATAAAAGCCATAGATTGGCTGCTTGAAAACGGAGCCAATATAAATGCTACTAAAAATAACAGAACTCTCCTAAGTGTTGCAGCTGAAGAAGGTAATATTGAAGATGCTGTATTGTTGATAAGAAGAGGAGCTCATGAAGGAATTAATTTTAAGGATAGTGATGGGAAAACATTATTGCTGAGCGCAATTATTCAGAATAAGTTAGGCTATGCAGAATATTTCATAGAGCAAGGCATTGATATTACTACGCTCGACAATAGTGGAAATAATGCATTGCATCATGCTTCTGCAAATTTTGACAAGCTTTCAATCAACTCCACAGAAGTTCATATGATGAGCGCACTTTTTGAAGAACTTGCAGGAAGAGGTGCAGATATTTATGCTAAAAATAATAATAGCTTAACGCCTTTTGAATATGCTTTTCAAGCAAGAATTGCTCCAAACGAAATTGCTCGCTTATTCAAGATATACATAGAAAAAGGCAATAGGAATAAAAACACACAGTTAGTAAAAAATGCTAGATCATCTTCTGGCGAAACGTTGCTAGAATATTTTATTGATAATAAATTATTTGACAGTGCTGAGTCATGCATAAACTTAGGAGCGAATGTAAACCAGCCTTTAAGTAATGGCTCATCTTTACTTTCAAAAGCTTTTCAGAATGGCAATATGGAAGGTGTTAGATTCCTTAGAAAAAACAGGGCAAATGCTAATTTAGGCAATGATGGAAAAAAGAAAAATAATAAGTTATACTTTAGAGCAGCATTTGGATGCGCAGTAGCGTTCTCACTTGGCATGGGAATAGCCGCTACATTCACTTTAGTGAAGATGTCACCTTTAGCGCTAGCAGTTGTAGCCACAACTTCTTTAGTAGCTGTGGTTGTGTCAATCTCTTTATTGATATTATATAAAAAGATCAAATCTGAAAGGCGTAAAAATAGAGCAGCTATTAACAGTTCGACAGCAAGTGCTAATCTTGAAGAGGTAGCAATTAATTTATTTAGTGAGTTGGGTTCCATACCAGAAAGGCTAGCAGAAGCAGGTGCGTTATATTTAGAGATGCGAAAGAGTGCTGAAAGCATATCAGAAAGGATAGGACATAAGCAGGAGTTTATTGAATCAAGATTTCAAAACATACAACAGAGCTTTGGTAGTTTCCAATCATTTAATAACACTAGAGATTCTAATATCTTTAAACGCATTTCTTCAGCGATTAAAGACGCTTTAAATGTATATTCAAACCTTCCTGTTTCCAATTTGCATTTATTGTCACTGTCCTATCATCTGTCATGGGAAATATTTAATGCCATTTTTCACGCAATAACTGACCCAACTCTTGCAAGCACAGTTTTAACTGCAATCAGAGAAAGAAGATGGCCTGAAGACAAGCATTGGTGCGACATATTGAGAAATACGGTACCAAATTTAATAAGAAATCAAGAACTTATGCAAAATGTTATTGTACCAACTCTTACTGACATTTTTAAGAGTTTGTCAGAGTCAGAAGAAGAAAGAAAATTCATGATCTATACTTTAGTTTGTCTTAAGGATGTGATCGATGAAGTTTATACAGCTTCAGCACAAGAATCATTACCTAGAATCTTAGGTACAGAGCTTGCAGGTAGCATTGATAATATAGCAGTAGCTATAAATGACTTATTAAATTGCTATGGTGAAGAAGAAATAGAACAAGCAAAAATTTCAAATGAATTGGACTATTTTATAGGAAAACTTACTTCTGAAGAAACAAGACAGTTTGTTACATATTTAGGAGGGGTGGTAAATACACTCGCAGAATTTCAAGGCCAAATTACGAATAGAGATAAACAGTCTATACGTAAATTAGTAGATTACTGCTTAGATCCAGAGCCTAATGACAAACCAGCCGCTGAGGAATTGTTAAAGTCTATACGTACATATGTAAAAAACAATGTTCGCATTGAACCCAATATCAACAGTAATTTACCTAGTAGTAGTATTGAACAGCTCAATACTACTACACGTGAAAATGTTTCTCTAGTTGCTGGTTTTAGATGTGCCGGTTAATTTTAAATATCTGTTGCTCATAGCGAACACTTCTTCATTTTTAGAAGTTAGTTTCAATATAGCAAGTATGTTGATAAACAATAACGCTGCTATTGAAATGTCAGCAACATCCCAGAGTAATTGAATCTTACCTATGGAGCCAAGCGGGATAATCATGGTAAAAATTACAATCCAGATCTTGGTGTATTTATCATTCATGGACAAATAGCGTATTGTCTGCTTTGAGCAAAAAAACCAAGTGAAAATAGTGGTAAATGCAAAGCAAAACATTATGGCCATAATTAAGTAACCAATATAAGGAGAGCTTATTGCCTTTTTAAAAGCAAATATGCACATATTAGTGCTTTCTAAATCAGTGGTCCAGGAATCTGTCACAAGTAGCACCATTGTTGTGACGAATGCTATAAGCGCAACTATAAATGGTGATATTATGGTGATTAAACTCTGCTCAATAATAAATTTATTATTATTTTTCTTCGGAATTATTGAAGAATGCACAATTCCTTCAAGACCAAGACCTATATCCGTTGCAAAAATGCCTCGCAAAGTTCCTACTTGAACTATAACTAATACTTCCAGAATTAATCCCAAAGATAAACCTGACTTAAAACTACTGGTTGTGAGGAAATTACTAATTATCAACTCTAGAGAAGGCAAGATATTTTCACTGAATTTAAATAATACGGCACCGCAAAGTGCAAGGTAACTTATTGTCATTATTGGAATCATAGCTGATATGACAATTTTAATTTTTTTTAAACTCAGAACTGTAATAATAAAAAAAATTGCAGCCATTGTAATTCCGCCAACAATTACAGGCACACCTATCATATCAAGTGGTATTGAAAGTGAGTTTACCTGTACGAGACTACCAACAGTGATTGAAGCTATCATCATAATAATTAGAAACGCAATTGTAGCTTTTCTAGAATTAAATGCATCAGCCATGTAAGTTATAGGGCCACCTATGAACCTTTTATTTTTTTCCTTTCTATTTTTTATACTCAGGTAACAGGTGACATATTTTATTACAGAAGTGATAACAATAATTATCATCATCCACAAAATGAACCCAGGCCCTCCTGTTTTGAGAGCAATAGCTGTGCCTGAAATGTTTCCTACCCCTAAATTTCCACCTAAAATTGTAAATAGAGCAGCTATGGAAGAAAACTTATTTTCTCCTCTTTTGGCTCCAATAAGCGAAAGTGCGTATGGTAATCTAAATATCTGCAGCCACTTTAGCTTAACAGAAAGGTAAATACCAGTGATTAACATCAGTAATACTGTCGGCAGTAGTAAAACAAACTTTACTATATCCATCTACGTACTAAAAACTAGGATTTTCACTCAGTATACAGGTAAAGTCTAGAAATACCTAAGCTTATTTTTACGAAAATTTATACCATAAAAGCTATGTAAGATTGATCACTCTTTCAAGTGGAGTTCAGATGTATTGGAAAATATTATTGACAGCTTATGGTAAATTATACTAGCATTACAAATTTAATAAACGAGGTAGTATAGTATGGATAAAGTTAGAGTGAAAAAACTGGTATTATCATTAGGGATTGGTATTGTAGTAGGAACTTTTTCATGGTACTTGATAAATTTTACAAGCCCATGCACAGTTGCCAGTGCAATTACTGGCGGGACTATTGGCACTTTGATGACAATGTTGATTATGTCTCACATTACAGAAAACACCACTAATTCAGAACAAGATTGGTTTGTTTTATCTGGAATGGGAGTGACAATTCTTGCCTTTGGTACGGCTGTTATTCTTAATCAAATTGCAAATTCTCTTTTTCCTAATGCTATATTATCAGGATGGCAGGGAGCTTTAACATGTGCAGTGGTAGGTGCTATAACCATGATGGTAGCACAATATATTGAGCACTTGGTTGAAGAAACAATTCTCCCTTTTCATCCAGAAAAAGAGCAACAAAGTTCATTAAGCGAAGTAAGAGTTGAAGCTGTCAATATTTCTCCAGTCAAAAAGTAGTACCACTAATTCTGGATGGATCAACGTGGAAAATTTTCCGGATTATGGCACTTCTTTTTATGCAGAAGTATTGAATTTTTCGCTTATACAGATCTTAATTTTGTATTTCAAGCATTCGGAAAGTTGAGTTGGCATACCATAATTTTTAATAAAATTAGTGCTAATATTAATCTATTAGAGGCAAGAAATATATATCATTCGCACTAGTTTTGGCTGGTATATACTAATTATGGAGGTAAAAAATGACAGATTTTACATTAGAGACTGACAAAGAACTAATCAGCGTTCTCAATAAAATATTCGCTGTCTCGGGTGGTGTAGTAAAGAATATAACCAATGAACAAAAGAACGCTTTATATGGTATTCTAGCTACACAATCGAAAGGCAATGTGCCACCGCCACCACCTCCTCTACCTATATCACTACCTAAAGGCGGTAGAGCTTCTTGGCCTGTTGTTGAAGGGGTGGAAGTGAAAGCAAAAGAGGTTAAAGCAGGAGAAAATGCTATAAAACCTCCTAAACCCACTTGGAAACAGCGTAACAATGAAACTGTGAATTCTATTGTACAGCAAATAAATCAAGGAATTAAGCTTAAGCCTGTAAAAACAAAAGAAAAAGATGGCAAAAAAGAAGAAGTTAATACGGTAAATAAGAAAATATCCACCCTTTCTATCACAACTGTACAAACGTCTAATTTAGCGAGAAAGTAAACTAAAAACATTAACCCTTGGTGTCATTCCAGCGCGTGACGCTGGAATCTAGCCTTTTCGTTATAGACATTATTTTAACATATGCTTCCACAATCTGTTGTTCATTTGTAAGGATTTTTATACCTGGATCCCAGTGTCGTAGCACTGGGATGACAAAAGGAAGATACTGGAATGACAAAAGGAGGAGACTGAGATGACACCCGGTAGTTGATACTTGACACACATCCTATCGCTTCAGGGGATGTTCTTACAGTTGTGCCCTTTCTATTAAGGATCACTGTAAACTGTGGAGACAAAGGATGATAATATGATAAAGGGGAAGTATGGCTTCCCTTTATTCTTAAAATTGTTTATCAAGTACAAGCATCAGCTCATCCCATTCTCTTTTGCTAATTCCACTTTCCTCTCTGGTGATTTTCTCTCCTTTAATTAACTTTCGAACTACTTCTAGCCCTTTTTTTGAAATACAGGCAGAGTCTAAATTGTATTCAACAAAGGCGCTGTAAGCCAATGGAACCCATTTTTTTACTATATCCAGCATAATTTTAGCATAGACTCTGATTTCATATTGGGCATGCTCATCAGCTCTGAGCCTCAAAAAATGAAGAAGATTATGCAGATCTATTTTCCAATAAAATTGTGTATAGTAATTGAGTGTTAGATTTGTACGAGCTATTTCTCTTGCAAGCCCTTGCTCAATAAGTTTTTCATAATGAGAATATACTAAATTAGAGTCAGTTGTGATAGAATCTATTATTTCACTTGAAGTATTCGAATCAAAAACTTCACCGCTACCTTGTTTATTATTATCAGATTGTTTTGCAACCTGCTCTGGTTTTGGTATATAAAATTCATTATCAAGTATTGAATACCTCGCTGAATATTCATTTACATTTGCAGTTCTATGCCTTATCCATTGTCTTGCAATAAAAATAGGAAGTTTCACGTGAAACTTAATTTCACACATTTCAAATGGTGTGGTGTGATGGTGCCTCATTAAATATTTGATGAGCGCTTCGTCTTGACTAACCTGCTTCGTTCCCTTGCCATATGAAACACGAGCAGCCTGAACTATAGCGCTATCAGAGCCCATATAATCTATTACTCGAATAAATCCATGATCCAGTATTTTGTGTTCTTCATATAGAATTTCATCTATCTCTTTTACTGTAGCGCGTTTAGTTGTATAAAATTCTTCATCCATAAAGTGACCTCACATAAAAACAGAAATATCAGCTCCACATGAATTGAGCTTTTCGTGCATTGCCTCATATCCCCTCAATAAGTGATTAGCATTGCTTATTACAGTCTTTTCTCCTGCTACCAAAGAAGCAAGAATCAAAGCTGCTGTTGATCTTAAGTCAGTGGCGCATAAACTAGCCCCAAACAAGCTTTTTACTCCAATTACAGTAGCTTTATTTTTTTCTATACTAATATTAGCGCCCAATTTTCTCAACTCATTTATATGGGTGAATCTATTTTCAAAGATATTTTCCTCAATTGTTGAAGTCCCGTCAGCAATACACATTACAGACATAAGCTGAGGCTGCATATCACTGGGAAAATTTGGATAAGGGTTTGTTGCAACATTAATAGAGTTAATATGGCCATTTTTTCTAGAGATGACAATACAGTCATTATGCGATTCAATGAATTTTTGCGGCTCTAACAAAAGATCAGTAGCTTGGTTTGATGTCATTCCAGTGCGTGACACTGGAATCCAGATGTTTTCTTTTTCTTGGATCTCAGTGTCAGCTACTTGGATGGCAGAAGATTCTGCAATAGGCTGGATATTAGCACCAATAGCCTCCAATTCATTTAAAATGCATTTTATATCTAATATACTTATTCCTTCTAATTTCAATTCACCACCAGTTATTATGGCAGCGAGTGCATACGTGCCTGCTTCTATACGGTCTGGTATTATTTTGTGGGTGCATCCGTTTAATTTTCCCACTCCTTTTATTGTGATGCTATCGTCATAAACATTTATATCTGCTCCCACTTTTTTTAGAAAGTCTATAAGATCAAGCACTTCCGGCTCAATTGCAGCATTATTTATCGTTGTTGCTCCTTCAGCAAGAGTCGCTGCCATGATTATATTTTCCGTTGCTCCAACACTGATTTTCTCAAATGTTATTTCTCTTCCTTGCAATTTTCCTTTTGCTGTTGCGACTATATTATTGCCGTCTATTGCAATCTTAGCTCCCATTTCTTCTAATGCCTTGACGTGCATGTCAACAGGACGCTTTCCGATGTTGCATCCTCCAGGAAGTGTTATCTTTGCTTCACCAAATTTGCTAAGCATTGGACCTAGCATTAAAAAAGATGCTCGTAATTGATTTGCAATTTCATGTTGTGCTGAGTAACTTCTGATATTGCTGCAGTCAATTTCCAAAGTATGATTTGCTTTATAATCTTTATTGTGAGTAAATTTCACTTCTGCTCCAAGGTTTTGTAGTAGGTTAATCATTATCTGCACGTCAACCAAGTCAGGAACATTAAACAAAGTAATCGGTGAACTACATAGCAAACTTGCTGCCATTATAGGCAAAACTGCATTTTTTGAACCATTAATCTTGATTTTTCCGACCAATGGTTTGTAGTTATTTCTTATGAATATCTCGTGCATTTAACTAAGCTAGTCTTATTAAATAAGTATAGTGTGTATATCATACCATCATACTCTGCGGCTGTATACCTTGGAAGGATACAAAAATCTGTGTAGCTGAATATTTATTAGATAGTAGGCTACATTAGCATGAAAGTATTGACTATTACATAAGCCCCATAGCGTGCCGAATGAAGCGTTTTTTAAGAAAATCTGAATTTTCAACTGCGGCCAAACCAAAATTTCTGAGTGCTTTAGCACAGAATATCCTATTGGAAAATATTCTATTTAAACCATCAGTTGCAAGCGCCATTGTGAAATTATCCAAATATCTATCACGTGATATTCGCTTTAATAAATAATTGCTACCAATATCAACACCAGCAGCTTTTGCAGCAGTTATGTGTCTTATAACACTTTCTACATCTCTCATTCCAAGATTCAGCCCTTGACCTGCAACAGGATGAATTGAATGCGCTGCATCACCAATCAGTAAAACTCTACTCCTATATAAATGCTTTGCAAAAGCAAAACTTAAGGGATAGGATTTTCTTTCACCCTCTAATTTAATTTCCCCTAAATAAGAACCAAATCTTTTTTTAAGCTCTGTAACAAATTCCTCTTCAGATAAATTCATGAGCATTTTTGAAATTTCAGATTTTTCCGTCCAAACTATAGAAGAAGTATAGCCACCTTTCATTGGTAAAATTGCAAATGGACCACCAGGGAAAAAACGCTCCACTGCAAGATTTTGGTGATGAAGTTCGTGTGCTACATTACATACTATACTGCTTTGTTTATAATTAAATTTTGTCATTGATATGGAAAATAACTCTGGTAGCTTAGAGTTTTTACCTTCAACGCAGATAAATAGCGATGATATTAACTTCTGATCGTTATCAAGCACAACTTCCACATACCCTGAATCACAAGCAACCGTTTTATAGGAATGCTCAGAATACACATTTAGTTTATTCAAAAAATTACTATTGATTGCATTCCATATAGCAGCATTATTCACCACATAACCCATTGGTTCTTCGCTAACCATCTTATGGTCATAATGCACAGTAATTGGGCTATTTCCATCCAGTATGCATATATCAAATATAGGTTCAGCTTCATCTTTAACAAATTGCCAAATCCCTAAATTTTCCAATATTTTTTTTGAACCTTGAGAGATAGCAAATGCTCGATTGTCATTAACTGCGCGCGGTAAGATGTTTTTTTCAATCACAGCAACTGATATTGAGTTATTACTGAGGCCAATGGCGGTAATCAGACCAAGTAATCCGCCACCTGAAATTATTACATCGTAATTCATCTTATCTGCCAATCTACTAAATAGATAATACTGAATATAGATGTAAATGATTTCAATTGAAAAACAATTTTTTTGCTATATATATCTACTATTCTAATTTAGGTAGTAAAAAATGGAAAGTGAGAAGTATAGCTTAGCTTTAAGAATAATACATTGGTTAATGGCTGTCTTCATGATAGGCATGCTTTCTGCAGGATTTTACATGAAAAGTTTACCAGTAAGCAACGAAATCAAATTCAGTATTTACGCTATTCATAAAGCTTGTGGAATTACTCTCTTAGGTCTAATTATAATACGCATACTCTTTCGTATTTTTACTTATGTACCTCCGTTTCCTGCAAATTCCCCAAAATTTATAATTACTATAACAAAAATAGTGCACTTAAGTTTATATTTTTTGATGGTATTAATGCCGATATCTGGTTACGTTATGTCTTCAGCTTCCGGTATAAAGATTAAGTATTTTTTTCATATTCCTTTAATAATCAATAAGAATAAAGAATTAGCTATTGCAGCAAATGAGCTACATTCGTTGCTTGCATATTCTATGATATTCTTTATAACATTACATATACTTGGTGCTTTAAAACACACACTAATAGACAAACAAAACATTTTTAAACGTATTATATAGAACGTATGGAGAAATTAAGTAATCTATGGAGAAAAGGAACAGATTTTCTCGGTAGTGAGTTTGCAATAATGGGTGGTGCTATGAGCTGGGTTTCAGAAAGAAACTTGGTTTCTGCAATATCAAATGCTGGAGGGTTTGGCGTTATTGCATGTGGTGCGATGTTTCCAGACCTATTAAAGATAGAAATTACAGAGACACAAAAATTAACTAGCAAACCATTTGGTGTAAATTTGATCACTATGCACCCAAGCTTGAGCGGATTGATAGATGTATGCATTGAAACGAAAGTTAGCCATATAGTGCTTGCTGGTGGGTTGCCTACAAAACCTAGTATAGAAAAAATCAAAAATGCCGGAATAAAAATTTTATGCTTTGCTCCAGCACTCAGCATTGCAAAAAGACTCGTCAAAATGGGAGTTGATGCATTGATAATAGAAGGCATGGAAGCAGGTGGACACATAGGTCCGGTTAGTACTTCCGTGCTAGCACAGGAAATATTACCTCATTTTAAAAACGAACAAATACCAGTGTTTGTTGCAGGCGGAATAGGAAGAGGCGAGATTATGATGAATTACCTTGAAATGGGAGCAAGTGGCTGCCAAATAGGCACATTATTTGTTTGTACAAATGAGTCAATTGCCCACAAAAATTTTAAGGAAGTATTTATAAAATCAGCTGCGCGTAATGCGACACCTTCTGTGCAAATAAGTGCTGATTTTCCTGTAATTCCAGTAAGAGCTATAGCTAACAAAGCAAGTGATGATTTTATAAAACGTCAAAAAGAAGTTATTGATGAATATAACATGGGAAATATTTCAAGAGAAGATGGGCAACTTGAGATAGAAAAATTCTGGGCTGGGGCTTTAAGAAGAGCGGTAATTGAAGGAGATATTGAAACAGGGTCTTTAATGGCTGGTCAAAGTGTTGGTATGGTTGATAAGGAGAGGCCTGTAAAAGAAGTTATAGATATGTTAGTTCAGCAGGCGAATGAATAGATTAGACTTCTTTCGAAGCTCTACTTCTGTGAGCAATTGCGTTGTTGCTCCGGTGCTCAAATCCTCATGTATGTTCAATACACTCCGGTTTTCCGCTCCGTGTGCTCCTAACACTTGCCTCTCAAAAGCGAGTTTCGAAAGAAGTCTATTGCTTATACACTGTATAACTTAAGGTCCACTCTACATCAGATCAAGTTATGATCTGCGAAATACTCAAGCAGGCCAAATTCACTGGTTACAATCGGATTCACATCATGTGCAACTTTTGCATTATTTTCTCCACAAACAATACTAACCTCAACTTGATAATTTTCACTTTGATTTAGTGATAAATAGTGTTCATGAGATGAAGAATGGTGAATTTCACTTCCTGTATGGTAATTCACATAATGGAACTGGCCATTTTGGTAGTAGCAAAACTCATCACTCAGCGTCCCAATTTTTTCGTTGGATGCAATTTCGTACACGTCAACTGCATAACATTGAGAACTAACTGCACCTGGTTTTAATATAAAATACGATCCATTCTGAAAATTAATCTTATTCAGAGTTTTAATTTGTTGTAAATCTAGAGATTTAAACTCGCCTGCAAGAGAAGAAAAAGCTGGGTCGTATTTCTTATATTCAAAAAGCTCATTACCCAATTGATTTGTGAGCACCAATATATACTGTGTGGGCATTTCTAGATTTTCCACAACTTTTAGAAGGTTAAATTCTGAAGGAACAGCTATGTCAACTCTAGTTTCAGGGTTATGTATGTGTAATTGGCCATTGCAAAAGTAATATCCGACCTTAGAGAATTTACCAATAACGCCTTTATCTTCAATTGCTATTTCGGTTGAATTATCATCACTTTGAATTATTTTTAGCTGATATTTTTTTTCTTGATATGCATTAGAATAAGGTGTTGTAGGTAGTATTCGCTGCTCTATATCTTTAATTTCTTCTTCTATATCCTTGATAGCTTGAGCGGCTTTTTCTGCATTTCCTTGAGCTTCACTTGCAGAGCTTTCTGATTTTTTCGCAAAATTTTGAGACTCATCTCTTGCATCTGCTGCTTCTTCTGCAGCATTTTCCGCTTTGATTCTTGAATCCTCCACTCTTTGTGCAACTTTCCTGCTTGTTCGTTGTGCATTCAGAGAGTCAGATCCTATTTGCTGAATACTTTGTTCAATTGCTTGAACTATTTCTTGAACCTTTTGTTGTTCTTCATTTACTTGCATAGAAATATCCTTAACTTCTGATTCCATGTGTATTACCTGCGAATTTATTTTTTCTATCTCTTTTACTGTTTTCTCTTCACTTGAGTCTACCATATTTTTTGTATCTCTTTTCACTCTATTTACTGATTCACTCATATCTTTTTCCAAAATCCTGCGTATATCGTGCATCGTTAGAATTTCTGTAGCTTCTTCACTCGCATTTTCTTCTTCCATACTTCTTTTGACTCTGTGCGCTTTTCTTGAGATATCGCTCTTATCTCTGTTTAAATTTGAGTAGCGCTGGGCAATTTCATGTAATGAACTTATTGACGAATCTCTTGCTGATGCGGCTACCTCTGCTGAACTCTTTGCTTGGCTTGCAAAACCTTTAGCTTCATCTCTAGCAGCTTCTGCAGATTTTTGTGCAGTTTCTGCTTTTTGCGCTGCAGCTTCAGCTTGCTTTTTTGCATCTTCAATATCTTTTTGGTTTGCACCAACTTGAGCTGGGCTTGCAGTGTGTGGAGCAGACTTTTGAATATCATCTTTCAATTCTTCAATAGCTTCTTCTGTCTGCTTTAAGCTACCACGTACATTTATGGCTTTTTGTGCATGAGATCTTTGAAAATTTCTTATAATAGATTCAATATCAACTTCAGGATATTTCTCCGCAAATGCTTTGATTATTAACTCAGTGTTGTTTGGATCTGTCAGAATTCCTATGATCTTTTGCTCAGCACTTGGACTCTTTTCTAAAAGCTTATCAATAAGTAGCAATGGATCGGTGATTTTATCACTAACAATATCTTTAGCGTTATTGCTTCCAACCTCTTGGACAAGTTTATCAGCAAATCTGTTTTTATTAACACCTTGAATCTTATCGTGAATGATTTGCTCAGCAGCATTGCCACCAATAGCTCCTATCAGCTCTTCTACAACTTTATCTGGATCTACTTTATCCACAACAGCCCGCATATCAACCTTATCTGTTACCTTCCTTACAGCTCTATCTTCTACTGACCTTTTATTTATTCTCTTTGCAACTTCTAACACTATGCTGTTGCCGCTGGTTCTATCAAGCAATTCATCAGCAACATTTTCTTGAAAATTTTGATCACCTTTGAGCAGGTCTTTAAGCCAATATGTTATTCGAGTTGACAAAGATTTATTTCGACCACTTGATTCTACGTCTATTATTGCTTCGCCCAGCTCACTTACCTTCTGAGTAACTAGTTCATCAGCTACTGCTTTAACAGTTGGACTTATTCCATCTCTTCCTGAAGCACCTTTTTGCCCCTCTTGTCCTCTTGGGCCTTGAATACCTGGATCTCCTTTTACGCTATCTCTAAAGCCTTGATCACTTTTTAGCAAATCTTTTATATTATCTTTAAAAACTTCATCTTCTTCAACTTGACGTTTAACTCTATTTACAATTGTGGATACTCCTTTTTCTTTAACTTGTGCAGTACTGAAAGCTGCAGAGTGTGAGTCTTCCAATTCTAATTTTTTTTGTGCGTAGTCTTCAATGCTTGCAAGTAGCGTTAATTGCAAAGGCTCTATATCTGGCAATGGAAATTTATAAAAATCTGATTTGCTAGTTTTATTACCATTTTCATCTGAAAAATAACCATATCGATTGCCATTTTTTGATTCTATAGTGAAATATTCACTATCAGCACCTGCATATTTTATAGCGGCATCACTAGCGTTTCCACCTCCTATAAACTTTATTTGAGAAGTTGCCGTATCAAAATAAGGATATACAACAGGCAATTCTCCTATTATTCCGTTATTTGATGGTGTCTTTTCATCAATATGTTGGACTTGTATAACATATTTACCTTTGCCAGATTCAAGCTCATTTCCTTGTACAAGTTTTAAATATTTTTGTGTGTGATCATAATCATACTGATCTACACCAACAAGTTTTCCATCCTTGCTTAGTATATTTCTCGTGTCAAAAGCGATTGAGACTAGTGCTTTAGTTCCCATTGTTACTGTATTCTGCGGTATTAACGAGCTGAATCTATATATTGCTAGCAATTCTTGCTCTTTTTTTACCCACAAGTAATCTGTGCCCTTATCAAGTAGATAAGATTGTATATCTTTTTCATCTGTTGTACTTGGATAACCACCAAGAAATTCATCTTTTCCTGGGTCTGAGTTGTCAAAATACCCCGGAGAAAAATTGAATATATCGCTAATACTAACGTTGCTTGCTAATGTGGTGATTTTTACCTTATCATGGTTCTCTTTACTTTGGTTTAAAGGTGTAATGCCAATCGTACTCGCACTATCCTGCTCTAACTTACAAACAATTTTGATATTATTGTTAGGAATGAACATTTTTTTAATCTATTCCCTATTAGCTTAAGAGAACTATTTAATATATAAATTGCTATGAAATTTTTATGAATGCTGTTTGTCACATAGCTTAGCACCATATGCGTGAAAGCGAGTGCGAAGCTTTGTTAAAACGCTAAGCAGTTTCAGAACTGTGCTTTATTTTCACGTTTACGTCTTGACCCAATACAACTAACAGATTAATCAAATATTCTAAGGAAAAACCCTCAATTTTTGCCCTATTGATCTGAGACACCTTAGGTTGATCGATGTTTAGAGCACTTGCTGCCTTTTTCTGTGTTGAATATTTCTTATTTATCAACCGTGCAACAAGCTTTATTAACTTTAATTTTGTATCTCTTATATCACCCAATTCTATTACTACAGGACAACCTGATTGTGAATCTTGCATAATAACCCTCAATTATGAAAAAATTACTTTAATTTTTCTTCTTTAAACAACACATGCTTTCTGACAACTGGGTCATACTTTTTGAATTCTAGTTTTTTAATAAGTTTTTTTGGGTTACGCTTTTTGACATAAAAATAACCTGTTAATTTTTCTTCACCATTTCTTGCTATTTTGGTTGCAGTGCTAACCAATTTGACAAGTAGAGAAGCATTTTTTTTAGCCATAGTTATATAATATAATGAATTTCACAAGAGTTTATTGGGCAAAACGCCAAAAGTCAATCGCTTTATACTATTGCAATAATGTGAATTGCAAAATTCTTGACAGTAAGCAGCGCACTCGGTAGTATACTCATTAATTTCAATGAGCAAAAGCAGACGGTATATAAGTGGGAAATAAGGGTAAAAGGTTACTATTGATAGAAAATTCTATCTGTTCTGATGAGGTAAGGGTTGTCTTATCTGTCAATAATAGGGTTGTAGAATTTGAACAGGAATTTAAGGAGAAAAAACAATTAAGGGGTAATATATATGTTGCTTATGTAAAGCGTATAGAGCCTTCTTTGCAAGCTGTATTTATTGAATATGGTAAAAATAAGCAGGGTTTTTTGTCTTTTTCTGAAATAGCCATGGATTATTTCAACATTCCAGAAAAAGAAAAGGAAGCTCTTTTTGAGCATTATTCAAGTGATAATTCTGCAGAAGAAGGTAATGACACTAAGGCAACTACTTCTTCAGATTCTGCCACTAGTAGTAAGAGCAGCAATGAATCCGGTAATGGTTTTGTTAGAGAGGTACCTTTATACAAGAAATATAAATTACAGGATGTTATTTCAGTAAATCAAAAGGTATTGGTTCAGCTCACTAAGGAAGAGCGGGGTAATAAGGGAGCATCGTTTACAACATACATAACTTTAGTTGGTAGATACTGTGTGTTTATGCCCAATTCGATGAGTAAAGGTGGGGTGTCGCGTAGGATTGAAGACTCTAATGTCAGAAAGCAATTAAAGGATGTGCTTGATTCACTAACTTTGCCAAAAAGGTCAGGTTTAATAATACGAACTGTTGGCTCAGGAAAAAGTAAGAAAGAAATTGAACAGGATTATAATTACTTATCTTCGTTGTGGCAGAATATCCAAAAAAATGCTTCTTCTATAGGGGTTTCATCATTAATTTATAATGAGGCAGACATAATTATGAGGTCTGTCCGTGATTTTTGTGGTAATGATGTAGAAATCATAATATCTGGTAAAGAAGCTTTCGAAGAAGTAAGAAAGTATGCTCAAAATGCATTAAAAGGTAGCAAATTACGCTATAGGTTATATAAGGGTTCTATTCCAATATTTACTTATTACGGGATTGAAGATCAAATTTCTGAACTCTATAGCAATAGAGTAAAGCTTCCATCTGGTGGGTCTCTGATAATAACTTTAACTGAAGCATTTGTTTCAATAGATGTAAATTCAGGAAAAATGACAGGAGAAGATAGTATAGAGGAAACAGCTTATAGAACGAATATGGAAGCAGCACCTGAGATATCCAGGCAAGTGAGCTTAAGGGGGTTATCTGGGTTAATAGTGGTCGATTTTATCGATATGCTAAGATATCAATATTGCAGAGCTGTTGAATCTGCTATAAAACAAGCATTTAAGGATGACAAAGCTAAGGTTCAATTTAGCTACATAAATGACTTTGGTTTAATGGTCTTTTCAAGACAGAGAATTAAACCAAACATACAGGAAGTTAACACTACAGAGTGTTCTTACTGCAAGGGACTTGGAAGGGTAAAATCCAGCGAAGCAATTGTGACGTCGATACTCAGGGAATTACAACACATTGCTAATAAAAATCGAAATAGATCATTTGATTTAGTCGCGCATGGTGCAGTTGTTGGGCATATTTTTAACAATAAACGGCAAACTGTTGCTACAATAGAAAGTGAATTCAATATTACACTGAATGTTAGTGTTGATAATAGCATGGATGTTGATGTATTCGTTTTAAAACAAGGAGACGACGTTCATTTACATGGCCACTCTGAAACAAACAAACCATTGGAAAATTCTGGATACCAAATTGAGAATAATAAAAATGTCAGCAACGAAAAGCCTTCTGATTTAAATAAGCTACAAGAAAAAACTGGCAGCTTTTGGTTAACCAAATGGCTTTCACGTCTTTTGAATTCGAAAGGCTAGATATACAGCTTTAGGTCTCAGTTTCATGATTGAGGCCTAAGATGTGGTTCATAGAGCAATACAAAATATTAGAGAAAATAGATAATTTTCAAAATGTTTAGTGACAATAGAAGCAATATGCTTATATCATAATTATAGCGCTAATTGAAAATTTAACTTATGAAATCGTTTCTAAAAAAGCTGATCAACAAGTTCCATCAGTTAAAGATGAGGAATAAAGTGATCATCATTTCTAGCATTGCTTTTATTCTGCTATTTTTTATCAACAATGTGTTTATAAAGAAAGATCAAGCGAGTCATAGTGATAACTCTGCTAGAAACTTCTCAGTAAAAATTCAAGAATGCAAACCACAAAATCGTATTATATACTTAAATTTTTCTGGTACGGTAAATCCAATGCATAGGGCCAGCGTTACCTCAAAAACAAGCGGTAAAATTACAGATGTTTATTTATCTGATGGGGAAAAGATAAAAAAAGATGATGTAGTACTAAAAATAGAAAATTATGACAGGATTGAGCAAATTGAGAAAGCCAAGGCTTTGCTGAGCCAACGCGAAACGGAGTATGATTCATCTAAAAAACTTAATAGAAAAGGCTATAAAGCACAAATATACGTAGATGCAGCTTTTACTGCGCTCAAAAGTGCAAAAGCTGACCTAAAAAGACTAGAGCTAGATTTAGAAAATACTGAAATTAAATCCCCTATAGATGGTTATATCGACAAAATTAATGCAAATGAAGGGGATTTTGTTAATGCTGGACAGAAAATAGCTGACGTAGTTAATTTTGATCAAGTCCTTACTGTGTTGTACGTTTCAGAGAGTGAAGTAGATAAAATCAAGCTAGGAAGTATAGCTAAAATTGATTTGCTGGACGAAAGAGAATTAGAGGGTGAAGTAAGTTTTATTAGTAAAATTGCTGAACCTAAAACTGGATCTTACAGAGTAGAGTTAAAGGTTAATAATAATGAGATGATATTTTTGCAAGGATTAACTGCAAACGTAAAGCTGCCTTCAGGTGAAAAATTTGCTTATAAAGTACCTTCTTCAGCTTTAAGCTTAAGTGATGATGGCACCTTGGGGATCAAAATAGTTGGCGACGATAATCGTGTAATCTTTACGCCAATTGAAATTGTTGATCATGAAAGTGATGGGGTTTGGGTGGTATTAAACAATGAAGATAAATCTATAAAGTTGATTGTGCTGGGTCACTTATTTGTTAGGGCTGGTGATAAGATTTAACATTTTATGCCACTGGTCTTCATCTAAAATTTCTATACCTAATTCCACTGCTTTTTTATATTTTGACCCAGGATTTTCTCCTGCAATTAGATAGTCGGTTTTAGCAGAAAGGTTTGAGCTGACTATTGCTCCTAGTGTTTCGGCTTTAACTTTTGCTTCACTTCTACTTGTAGTTGTTAATGTGCCGGTAAATACTACAATTTTATTGTTGAACATAGAATCTTTGTCGTAGGTATCCACAGGTAGAATTTTTATATGAGAAGTAAGGTTATTTAATGTTTCAACATTACGTTTCTCAGAAAAAAACAGCATTAAAGACCCTGCCATTTTTTTTCCTATTCCATCGAGGCCCACTAGTTCGGACATAGCTTCACTAGAACTCTCACAAATAGGTTCCGTAATAGATCTATTATCAGATGATAATTTTATCATAGAGTTATACCAATTTTCATAAAGCATATAATAGTTTGCAAGCAATTTTGCTGCACCTTGACCGATAAATCTTATGCCCAAGGAAAATATGAATCTATCTAAAGCTATTACTCTTTTATTTTTTATGGAATTGAGCAACCCAGTTATTGATTTTTCTCCCCACCCATGTTGTTCTTCCAAGTTAAACTCGCTTAATTTTTCTTCTAAAATGAAAATATCAGGAATTTGCTTTATCAGACCAAGATTGTAGAAAAATTCTATCTGTTTTTCACCAAGACCAACGATATCAAATGCGTCTTTAGACACAAAATGCTTTAGTTTTTCTATAATTTGAGCTTTACAGGTGAATTCTCCAGAACATCTTACTGCTGCTTCTCCTTCAATCTGGTGTGCTGCACTTCCACATTCAGGGCATACCTTAGGAAATAAAAACTCAGGTGAATTTGCAGAACGAGAATCTTTATCTACTTCAACGATTTGAGGTATCACATCACCTGCTCTTTTGACTATTACAATATCTCCTTCCCTTATGTCTTTACGCCTTATCTCATCTTGATTGTGAAGGCTTGCTCTACTCACTAACACTCCACCAATATTGATTGGCACTAGATCTGCAACTGGAGTTAAAACTCCTGTCCTACCGACTTGTATAAATATTTTGTTTAACTTTGTTTTTGCGCAAACTGCAGGAAATTTGTATGCAAGGGCTGAACGTGGTGCTTTATTAGTGCTACCAAGACGACTCTGTAATGCCAAATCATTTACTTTATAGACTACTCCATCAATATCATAACCTAAATTATAACGATCATTATAAATCTCATTATGGAACTCAAGCATTTCATTTAAATTATCTGCCAAACATTTACGTTCATTTACACAAAAACCAAGTGCTTCCAAGTTGCTTAGTACTTCATTTTGACTTTTCTCAATTCCACCAACTATAGAATAGGCAAAATATTTGAGTGGTCTACTTGCTGTAATACTTGCATCCAGTTGCCTTAGAGAACCAGCAGCTGCGTTACGAGGATTTGCAAACTCATTAGACTTCTTTCGAAACTCTACTTCCAGGGGTAACTGCGTTGTCGCTCCGGTGCTCAAATCCTCATGTATGTCCAATACACTCCGGTTTTCTGCTCCGTGTGCTTCTAGCATTTGTCCCCCAGAAGCGTGTTTCGCAAGAAGTCTATTATTTTCATTTAATTTTAAAAAATCATCGTTAGAGATGTATATTTCACCTCTTACTTCTAATCTGCCATGCACACCTTGCAACAACTTAGGAAAGCCTTTTATCGTTGCAACATTGTTAGTTACATCTTCTCCTATATAACCATCACCTCGGGTTGCAGCTTTAACAAATATTCCATCTTCATAAATTGCAGAAAATGATAGCCCATCAATTTTTGGTTCACACAATATTTCTATCTTATCATCGTTTAAGAATCTGTTTATCTTAGATAAAAATTTTTCTACACCTTGCTCATCATAAGCATTGTCAAGAGAAAGCATGGGTTCTATATGCTTTACTTTGGAAAATCTTTCATCAGGCGCAGCACCTACACTATTTTGTGTTTCATTAACTTCTGGAAGTTCTGCTGCTATTTTAGCTGCCTTTTGCTTAAGCTCATCATATTCAGCATCAGTAATTTTCGGTGCATTTTTCTGATGATACAAGATATTATGATAATTTATTTGATCTTGCAGTTTACTCAACTCTTCTCTCAGTTTTTTTAAATCAATCATACGTAGTTTATACTTGACATGCTAAAGTTAGTACATAAACATGATACCATATGGGTTACTATTTTATCGAAACCATAATTAATGGAAAATTGATAACTGTACAGGCATAATCTGTTATGTGATATTAGTGTAGAGGGAACAAATGGGCGAGGCTACAACAAATAAGCGTTCTGAAGGATCAACTGATAAAAATCCGTGGTTAACAGGTCATAAAAGCATAGAATCTAGTTCTGAAGAATCGGACTCATCAAATGCTGAAAATCCATGGTTAACAGGTCATAAAAGCATAGAATCTAGTTCTGAAAAATCAGACTTATCAGATGCTGAAAATCCGTGGTTAACAGGTCATAAAAGCATAGAATCTAGTTCTGAAAAATCAGACTTATCAGATGCTGAAAATCCGTGGTTAACAGGTCATAAAAGCATAGAATCTAGCTATGAAGAATCGGATTTATCAGATGCTGAAAATTCGTGGTTAACAGGTCATACAAGCATAGAATCTAGTTCTGAAGAATCGGACTTATCGGATTTTTCAGGATTGACAGAGAAGCAAAAACAAATACGTGCAAAGCTATTTGGTATTTTAGATGAGCTAAAAGAATCCTTCAGAACCTATGAATCTGACTTTTTTGAAGGTAGGTTTGGCAATGGAGAGCAGAATAATATTGAATGCCTGAAGAGTTTTTTAGAAGCTGAAAATAGTGAAGACATAAAAATCGTTCTGAATTTTTCAGATGAAAACGTAATGACAATATTACATGATGTTACAGAGTTTCATGATGGAGTAACAGAATTACTTTTGGGCGCAGGAGCAAATCCAAATATACAAGATATAAAAGGAAAAACTCCACTGCATTATGCTACTGAGTTCAAGTGCTTTGGAGGTGTTGAAATGCTTTTGGGTGCAGGGGCAAATCCTGATATACCAGATAATGATGGTAAGACTCCATTACAAATGGCAACTGATCTCCGTTGTTATAATGCTGTTGGCCTCTTTTTCGACGAGAAATTGAAGAGATTACCTGATAAACAGAAGAAATTAAATGAGGAATTATATGAGCTTCTTTGCGAAATAAACTATTCTTCAACTAGGGAAAAGTATGACTCAGAGTATACTATTGATAATGATAATATTAAAGATTTAAAAGAATTTTTAAAAAAAGAAAATAGTGAAGATTTGCAGTTTGTGCTTAATCTTCGAAGGGGGGAATTTGGGTCAACTCTACTACACAATCCTCAAAGTCTTTTCTATACTGAGACGTTAAATTTACTTTTAGACGCTGGTGCTGATCTGAATATACAAGATATAGATGGAAAAACTCCTTTACATATTGCTGCTCAATACGGTTATCAAGAAAGTGCAAAGTTGTTACTTAGGGCAGGAGCTGATCCTAACATTGAAGATATTGATGGTAATACGCCGTTTCGTCTTTCAATCATGAGCGAATGCTTGGACATTATACAATTCTTTTTAGAAAATAATGAAACAAATATTAACTTTCCGCACGAAAGAACCGGAGAAACACCTATTTTTGATGCTATTGAAGGCAAAGCAAATGGTGAAAATATTGCAGACATAATGATAAAAAGTGGGAAAAAAGTTGCTCTGAACATCAAGAATGCAAATGGAGTGACTGTATTACATAGAGCTGCTTCTATCGGACAAAGGGGTGCGATTCAATTGCTTCTTAAGCAAGGGGCAAGCGTTAGCGCTATAGATGATGAAGGTAATAATCCTTTACATTATATTATTTATAATAATCACAAGTTTTATGGCGCTGATAACAAAGATGAAAAACGCGAGTTTAATGATGATAATAGTGAAAACATTATTGCCATGATTAGTTCTTTTATTAACTATCATGTAAAAGATCATACCGAGCTTATCGATGAAAAGGTGCAAGAGTTATTTCAAACCATAGATGATGAAGCTTACGACCGACTTCATCGCGAAATATGCAATCTTGAACTGAAGCGTGCAGCTAAAGCAAAAGAATATGTAAATACCAGAAATCACAACGGGAATACTCCTTTGTTTTTTGCGGTTGAAAGCGGAAAGTGTGCTGTAATAGAGACACTACTTAAAGAAGGAGCAGCAGTGGCTATTACAGATAAAAATGGCTATACACCATTTC
This sequence comes from Wolbachia endosymbiont of Folsomia candida, assembly GCF_001931755.2. Classification (NCBI taxonomy): domain Bacteria; kingdom Pseudomonadati; phylum Pseudomonadota; class Alphaproteobacteria; order Rickettsiales; family Anaplasmataceae; genus Wolbachia; species Wolbachia endosymbiont of Folsomia candida. Next base: position 36,454 of record NZ_CP015510.2, on the reverse strand, counting down.
ACTATGCTGTTAAAAGTAAAGATCCTAAGATATTAAAATTGCTTATTTCTTCTATAACTAATTCAGAAATAACACAAGAAAAATTTGAAGATGCGCTAAATGCACCTTCCCATATGAAATCCTTTTCAAACTTACTTTGGTATTCTATATCAAGTTCTATTAAGGATAAGATATTGGATCCCATCCTTCTTCACCATACCATGAATATCGATATAGACGCACAGATAGAAGCTATAATTCCAGATGTTATAAAACAAAATAAGAAATCTTATAATGCTGTAAAAGGTGAATTATCAGAAATTATCAAATCAGCAGTTGAAAAAACTCATGAACAACTGAGTGTTTGTGACAACGAAGGAAACACTCTATTACACCATGCAGTAAAATGGGGTTGTAGTGAAGAAATTTTAGATTTTCTCGTAAGAAGTGGCGTGGATGTTAATGCAAAAAATAAACATGGTGTAGCAGCAATTCATATTGCTGCTAAATATGGAAGTTCGAGCCAAATGGAATTTTTGATTAAAAACGGAGCGGATTATAATGTTCGGTGCGGTAATTTCACAAAAGCAGAGACTGAAATTTTAGAAAATCATGTTGTTATCGTCACAGAAAGTGATGGATATAGTAGTGTTGTAACTGAAGTGAAGAATGATGCTGAATATGCAGATGCAACACCTAGAGCTCTAGCTGCATGTAGTTTCAGGACAGATGCTGAACATGAATTAGCGTTAAAAAAAGCAAAAGTAAATGTTACAAACAGCATAGGAGCACCTCTTTTACATATAGTTGCTGCAAGGATCATTAACAAAGACTATGAAGAACATGAAAAAATAGAGGTCTATAAAATGTTTGAAAGGTTGATTGACCTTTCTACCAACGATCTTTTATGGTGTAAAAATTTTATAGAAATTTTTAGTGGTAATGAAAAAGAAGAGATTACCAAGATACTTGATAGAGCTATAGAAAATAGCAAAGGTGGTGAAGAACCAACATCTCAAATGAGCGAAGAAAGGAGCTCTCATGCATTTAATGAAAATTTTTACCATGAAATAGGTTCGCATATAAAAGAAGTTCCTGATCTTTGTATTGACACTGCTTATAATAAATTAAATGGAATGACTAGTGTTGATCATTGGATGAATGTCTGGGATCTTCAAGCTGATCATAATGAGTTAAAATATCAAGAGAGAACAACAACAAAACAACTAGATGATTCTGTATGGGCTGAAGCCACCTTAAAAACTGAAACGGACAGGGCTGTAACATTTGGTATTGAAAAATTTGAATGGGGTGAGCCAGGTGATATTATTCCAGAAGCGAGTGGTGCTGTGGTCTGGAATGATGCACCACAAAAAGGTATAAACTTGCAAATTAATCCAGATAATACCAATTTTGAATATAGTGAAAGTGATAAAGCTAAAAGTGCTGACACAAAAAGTGATGAAGAGCCTATAACCAATATTAAGCAGAAAGCACCTAACACTAGATTTTCAGACGTTTCTACACAAAAAGTACGTGTAGAAGAAAGAAGCCATCTTGAACAAACTAAGCTAATAAAGCGTGAAGAATTAAAGCTAAATAAATTTTTATATCTAGTATCCAAAGCTCAGAATATGCTTGAGCTATATAAAATTGTTGATGAAGCTTTGAAAGCTGGAGTCAGAATAAATTGTGCTCAAGGTAATAAAGATACATTTGCAAATGTAGTGCTATTTAAAGCAAGTCAGTTAAAGCTAGATCCAAAAATTGCAAGCGGCATTGTTTGCAAATTAGTGTCGAAAGGAGCAGTTTCTGGTGAAAGTTATAACAAAATAAATTACGAGTTAAAGAAATCAGAAATTTTTGCAGATCATGAAGTTAATTTGCAAAAAGCTACCAAAGAATTTTCTAAGCGTATTAATGAGTTTCAGAGAGTTATTGGAAGCGCAATAAGCCAAGGTAAATTAAATAAGCTAAACATAGACCACACTACTTTCTATCTGGAGTATTCAGAAGATAGTATAATTGATGTTACTAAAGTTATAAATGGAGCAGAAAGCTTAGGAGAGTCTGGTGGTGGTATAGTAAAAATTGGTGAAAATGAAATAGAGATCGAAGTAAATAATGGCATAAAAAACTACGCTAATTTTTCAGGCAACGGGTGTGTTATATTAACACTTATGGGATTAGAGGTCACGTTATATAATGATCTGCAGAATAAAGATAGAGTAATTGTAGAAGTAAGTGATAATGATAGAAAGAAACTCGATGAATTAAGTGATGAAGAAAAGAAAAAAGTATGGGGGAAGTACCAGCTTGGAAGGATGCCTATTTGTGATGCTATTAAGCAAGGATATTTTGAAAGATCTTGTTCTAGCAAACTTCAAGCTTCTGAAATAATTAATCTATCTGAAAATGTTATGGACAAAGCAAGTGAAATAGTAAAAAATTTAGACTCCAGCGATATAACAGCGCATTCTTTGGTGAATTCTTTAGTAAGTGGTGTGCAGCTTTCAAAGATAGCTACAGATCAAGGCAAAAGTAGGGCATGATAAGGTAAAATAGACCTTGCATCTTAAAACATCAGATGCTTTTGACAAGATATAAGGTCTATTCTGAGCTTCTCTTTGTTTTCGCTGCTTTACTTAAAACGTAAGAAATTTTATTACGTTATCTATTTTTTCTATACTTTTATATTCAAATATATCAAGCAGTAGCCTAAAAGATTTATTCTCAGTCATCATATCTTTTACATTATTATATGCAAGACTCAGCAGCTCTCTGTCTTTATATAAATCGGCGAATTTGAATTCCATACACCCTGATTGTCTCGTCCCTAAAATATCTCCACTACCTCTCAGCATCATATCCTTTTCAGCAATGTAAAATCCATCTTGTGACTCGCACATAATCTTTAGCTTTGAATGCGAATTTTTACTTAAAGCATCGTGTAATAGCACGCAAAAAGATGGCTTACTTCCTCGTCCTACTCTGCCTCTTAGTTGATGTAATTGCGATAACCCAAATTGCTCTGCATTTTCTATAATCATAATAGTTGCATCTGGTATGTCTATACCAACTTCTATAACAGTTGTTGCAACCAGCAGTGAAAATTCATTTCTTTTAAAAGAAAACATAACCTGATCTTTCTGATCTTGAGTTAATCTTCCGTGTATTATGCCAACTTTATCAGAAAAAGTTTTTTGTAACTCCTTAAAGCGCATCTCTGCTGCAGCAATATTAATATCCTCGTTTTCCTCTATGTACGGACAAATCCAATATGCTTTTTCACCTCTATTTATTGCACCTTTCAGTTTTTCAATAACGTCTGCTACTTTTTTGATATTGATAGTTACGGTTTTTATTGGCAATCTGGATTTTGGCTTTTCTTTCAAAATCGAGCACTCAACATCGCCATATATGGCTTGCTGCAGAGTCCTTGGAATTGGAGTTGCGGTGACAAAAAGTATATCGGCATTTTCTCCTTTTTCTACCAAACGATTTCTCTGCATTACCCCAAATCGTTGTTGTTCGTCTATTACTGCAAGTCCTAAATCCTTAAATATAACTTTATCTTGAAAAAGTGCGTGAGTGCCAATTACTATATCTATAATACCACACGCAAGCTCGTTCATAATCATCTTTTTTTCCTTGCGCGCAGTTTTCCCAGTAAGCAAAGCAACTTTTATGTGAGTAGCAGACAAAGTTTCTTCTATCCAGTTGTAATGCTGTTCTGCAAGAATAGTAGTCGGTGCCATAAGAGCAGCCTGCAGATTATTTTCGACTACATTTATCATTGCAAAAAGTGCAACCACAGTTTTACCACTTCCAACATCGCCTTGGAGTAAATTTATCATACGATACTTTGATTTCTGCTTCTCTGAAATTTCATCTATTGCACGAATTTGATCATTAGTTAATTGAAATGATAGTTCATTTAAAATTTGCTCTTTATATTTGTTTGATATTATAAATTCCCTTCCTCTCTCCTTTAGTTTGTCTTTCCGTGCAAATCTCAGTGCTAGCTGATATGCAAGCAATTGATCATAAGCAAGCCTTTTTCTACACGCTTCTGCTTCAGTGAGTGAGCTGGGTTTATGCAACCTTATGATACTTTCTTTCCAACTTAACCATCTTTTCTGCCCAATCAATGCATCATCTATCCACTCTGGCAAATCAGGCAGTTCTTTCAGATTAGAATTTATTATTTTTCTAATGCTCTTGTTAGTAATACCACGACTTAATTGATACACAGGCTCTATACATGCAATTTCTTGGATTTGGCTGATGTTAAGTGACACATAATCTGGATGAGTAATTTGCAAATATTCGGCAAAATTTTCAAGCTTACCACTGATAAGCACAGAAGCTCCAATTGGAAATAATTTGTGTAAATATTTAACTGAATAACTAAAAAAAACTATGAATACATATTGACCTTCACTTTCGACAATGATCTTATATGGCCTGCCTTTTAAAGTGGGTGGCTGATGCTCATGAACTTTTGCAATAAAGCTTGCAAATTCTCCAACTTGGGCATTAGATGACGACTTCCTTCTATCCACATAGCTAAGTGGCTTGTAAAATAAAAGGTCTTTTACTCTAATACCACCACAAAGTTTAGTTAATATTGCAGAGTGAAACTTAGGTATATTCTCCAAATTTCTACTTAAGAAAGCCAGCATGTCTAATTGTTTGTTGGTATTCATATATGTATCAAACTGCTTACCAATAATAACAAAAATTCTGGATTAGTAGCAAAACACTTTATGTTTTTCTACTCAACAATTTTTATAGTTCAGCCTGCTGTGAATTGAGATTAAAATAATTATTTAGCAAACAATAAGTCTCGTGTAGTGGCAAACCTATAACGGAAGAGTAGGAACCACGTAGAAATAATACAAACATTCCAGCAAGGCCTTGTATATTACATCCTCCGGCTTTATTCTCCCATTCTTTTGACGTCAAATAATATTGAATTTCTTGCTCACTTAAACATTTAAATTTTACTATTGTAACTACAGTCCTAAGATGCTGCTTAGCTCCACCAGTAGTTGATAAGCAAATACTAGTGTAAACCCTGTGCCTTCTGCCCGATAGTAAACGAATACATTTTTCCGCTTGCTCAATATTTTCAGCCTTAGGCAATATTCGTCTGCCACAAGCAACAACAGTATCAACACCAAGCACAAAATAATCAGGATTTAAGCTTTGCACTTTTTCAGCTTTACTTTTTGCGATGCGAATTGAGTAATCCTTTGGAAGTTCCTTTTTTAAAGGAGTTTCATCTATATCTGCTGGCAAAATTAAGCCAGGTTTAATATTAATTTGTTTTAATAAAGCTATTCGCCTTTCAGATGATGAAGCAAGGATGAGATTATTTAGATATCGTTCTTTCACTTGTGCCTTTAAGCCTTCTAATTATTCGACCTTTTTTTGCATTCCTATCATATATACTCATCTCAACTAACACCCTATCTCCTATAATGATGCGTATTTTACTCCTTCTTACTTTACCAGATACGTGACAGATAATCTCATGCTCATTATCCAATTTTACTCTAAATTCCGCTGCCGGCAGTAAAGCAGTTACTGCTCCCTCTACTTCAAAAATTGTTTTCGATTTCTCGTCTTTTATCATGTGTTATATTATAATTTAATAAATTTTTAAGTCTACCATAGATTTTAAATACTATAAATATAAATAGAAAACACTAAAACGAATTCTGAAACTGTGGCGCTAATTTTATAATGTTTGAAAAATAATCTTATGAAAAGAGTGAATATAGTATAATATCTAAAACAATATATTAAAAATTTCTTGATTACAGTATTTTTTTGTATATACTCTCAGTATATTAATATTTTATTATAAGGAGATAAGTTATGTCAACTTACGTAAATCATCGTGGTGAGTACCGCGGAACAAACATCGGACTTACATTTGGTGCTACTATAAGTACTTTATCTACGTTAGCAGCAATTGGAGCTGGAATAGCTATATTCATGAAACCAGCACTATTGCTCAGCATTGGTCTAACTTTACCAGCTACTTTGGTAGCTTTAGGAATTTTAGCTATTTCGCTTGCTGCAGTAGCTCTTTTAGCAATCTATAGTATCAGAAAAAACAATCAAATATCTGAAATGAAAGGTCCGAAGATTGTTGTTTGTAAAAGTCATGATGTACTTGTAGTAACAAGAGAAGATTATAAATTCATCGAAGAAAATCTAAAAAATTCTGATGACAATAGTGAATTTCGCATAGATCTTACTACTTCAAAAAGCAAGGGAGTATACGTTGCTGGCAAGTATGATAGTGCCAACAAGTTGGGTGATAGTATGATGATAAAGATAGATGTAAAAGGTAGTGATGGTAATGCAATAACTGGAGAACAATTGCGAAAAACACTAGGTTTTAAGGATGGAAGCTCTGAACTTCCAATTGACATACTTCCAAGTCCAAAAGTTGAAGCGCTAAAAGTTGAAAAACCAAAAGCTGAGGAACAAGCAAAGGAATCAGCACCTACTAAGTAATAAGTTAAAACTTTTAGAGGTAAAGCTAGCTTTACCTCTTTTTAGCTCTCCTCACAGCCTTCATGGTTGTTGTTTCTCGTCCACCACTTTTAAAACACACTCACACAAATCTTCATTGCATGATTTTGCCATTCTTGTCCCCATCTTTTAATTTAATATACTTTGATTGCCATAAAATTTGACATGGGAGACCTTTCTTAATTATCTATACCCAAAGTGACGGTATTAAAAATTCCTTGATTACAGTATTTTTTTATATATATTTAGGTATATTAATATTTTATTTAGAGGGAGTAAGTTGTGTCAACTTTCAAGAATTATCGTGGTGAATTCCGTAAAACAAACACTGCACTTGCATCGATCGCTACTTTAGCTTTTGCAACGTCTATAGTTTCTTTAGTGGCAATTTCAATGCCGTATTGGAATATTCCTGCACCTGCAACTTTTGCAATTTTAGCAGCTAATCCTTTTATCATGACTGGACTAGCTGTTCTTGCTGCATCGTTTTTTTTACTAGGCTGTGCGATAATATATGGTATCAGCAGAAACAATAAAATATCTGAGATGAAATGTCCAAAGATTATTGTTACTACTGATTCTAATCTTCTTGCTAATGGTTCTAATATAGTGCTATGCATAAGACAAGAGGATTATGAGTATATAAAAACAAATCATCAAAATAAAGATGACGAAGGTGAGGTTCTAGCAGGTGAATATCGTATAGATTTCATTAACTCACAAGGTGAGAGAATGTACATTACTGGTAGAAATTATCCCTTAGTTTGTTATGGCAATAATGTATACTTAGAGATAAATTCAGTGGCAGTAGAGAATAAGCTAATTGATAGTAAAGGTGATAGGCTAACAAAATTAGGCTTAGGTACTGGAACAAATGATATAACAGAACTGAACATTACATTTCTTCCAAGTTCAAAAGTTGCAACACCAAAAGCTGAGGAACGAGTAAAGCAAACAGTACTTAATAACTAATAAGTTAAAATTTTGAGAGGTAGAGCTAGCTCTACCTCTTTTTAGCACTGTAATTCCCATAGCAAGCACTCTTATTTCACTACAATTACCTTGGTAGCTGTATCAACTAATCACACTCTTCAGATATAAAATTCGACAGTACCGCGTACTTAAGTTTATTCTATAGACTAAAGAGTAAGGACTTTAAATATGGTAGAGTGGCTTGTATCTAATCAGCTTATTGATTATAACCATGCTGTAAAATTCATGGAAGAAAAAATTGAGCAGATTCAGAGTGGTTTAGCAGATGAATTAGTATGGCTGCTTGAGCACCCTTCCTTATATACAGCTGGAATCAGTGCAACAGACGACGATATTGTTGAAAAGTTATTTCCTATATATAAAACTGGCAGAGGTGGTAAGCATACATACCACGGTCCTGGTCAATGTATTATATACTTAATGCTAAATCTTAAAAAAAGAAATAAATGCGATATAAAACTATATATTAGAAATTTAAGCAAGTGGATTATAAATGTTTTGAAATATTTTAATATATTTGGAGAGTTTAAGGAAGATAGAATAGGCGTTTGGGTGAATAATGGCGGGGTAGAGAAAAAAATTGCAGCTTTTGGTATTCGCTTAAGAAAATGGGTCACTTATCATGGTATAGCGCTTAATGTTTCTCCTGATCTTTCTCACTATAAAGGTATAATTCCATGTGGATTGCAAGATTATGGTATCACATCAATAGAAGAGCTAGGAGTTAAAGTTTCGGTATCAGAACTTAATGATGTGCTGAAGCAAGAGTTTTATAAAATATTTTAATAGACTGCTTTTGAAACTCTACTTCTGTGAGAAATTGCGTTGTTGCTTCAGCGCTCAAATCCTCATGTATGTTCAATACACTGCGGTTTTCCGCCTCCGCGAGCTCCTAACACTTTCCTCTCAAAGCGAGTTTTGAAAGAAGTCTAAATGTGCCTATAGAGTGACTCTTACGGGATTTGAACCCGTGTTACCACCGTGAAAGGGTGGTGTCCTAACCACTAGACGAAAGAGTCAACGAGAACTAACTAATTCTATATCGATTATGCATGCTCAGTCAATTCAATTATTTGAGAGCAAAGGCAATTTTACGAGGTTATGTTCATTATACAACAAAAGTTTGACTTAAACAGGGTATGATTATCTAATTGAGTAGACTATGCGCTTGTAGCTCAGCTGGATAGAGCGTTGCCCTCCGGAGGCAAAGGCCGCGGGTTCGAATCCCTCCAAGCGCACTTTTAATTGAGTTTGACAAGAGTATTTTCATATAAGATAATAAGGAAGTTCATTTATAGAATAATTATGTCTAGTGGTACTGTAAATAAAGTTATATTGGTTGGTAATTTAGGTAAAGATCCTGAAATCAGAACTACACAAAATGGAAAGGAAATGGCAAGTTTTTCGATAGCCACGTCCGAAGGTTGGACTGACAAATCCACTGGTGCACGTTCTGAAAAAACAGAGTGGCATAACATTGTAATTTTTAGTGAAGGGTTGGTAAGAGTTGTTAAGGATTTTGCGCGTAAAGGAAGCAAGGTTTATATTGAAGGTGCTCTTAGAACTAGAAAATGGACTGATCAAAATGGTAATGAAAGGTATACAACAGAAGTTGTACTGCAAAACTTTAGCAGCGTTCTTACTCTCTTGGATTCGCGTAGTAGTGCTACAAGTTCTGATTATAAACCAAATGAATACAAACAAAATGAGCCAGAACAAAAAAATAAGTACGAAAATTTCAACAATGATATAAAAGATGAGTTAATTGATGATGAAATACCGTTTTAATAACATCACCTAAATAAACCGATATGCCGGATATAATATCAATTGCCTCAGATCACGCTGGTTTTGAATTGAAATCAGAAATCAAATCTTATTTGAAGATTTTAGGTTATACAGTTCTTGATTGTGGCTGTAATTCCAAGACAAAACATGTTGATTACCCAGATTACGTTACTAGCGTTGCAAAAGATATTATAAATAAGAAAGCAGATTATGGAATATTAATTTGTGGCACGGGTGCTGGTATGAGCATTGCAGCGAATCGTTTTGAATCAATTAGGGCTGCTTTATGTTATAATATTGAAATTGCAAAATTGTCACGTGAGCATAATGACGCAAATGTACTTTGCCTTGGTGCAAGGTTTACTGATAACAAATTATCGAAAGAAATAGTAAAACAATTTCTGGAGACAGAATTTTCAAAAGAAATTAGACACAAAGAACGCATTAACAAACTCAATAATATCAACTCTCAAAATAATGAGAAAAAAACTTATAATGAAGATGAAATATCAAAATTTGCTAAAATAGCAGGCGAATGGTGGAATGAAAATGGCAAATTTAAACCATTGCATATGATCAATCCTGTAAGAGCGTCTTATATAATTGAGAAAATAAAAGAGCTCAAAGAATGCGATTTAAAAGCAATATCACTGCTTGATATTGGATGCGGTGGTGGGATTTTGTCAGAATCAATGGCTCGTGTTGGCATCAACGTTACTGGTGTTGACGTGTGTAATGAAAATATCGAAGTAGCAGAGTCGCACGCAAAAAAAGTAGGGCTGAATATAGAATACATACATACCAGCATTGAAGAGCTAAATAGCAACAAAAAATATGATGTGATTTTGCTGATGGAGGTAGTTGAACATGTGGATAATTTAGAATTTTTCATGAAAAGAGCAATAGAATTACTCAAACCAGGGGGACTGATCTTTATATCCACAATAAATAGAACTATCAAGTCTTTCCTCCTTGCGATAGTTGGTGCAGAATATATATTAAACTGGCTGCCAAAGGGTACGCATAACTGGAACAAATTTATGAAGCCATCCGAAATTGCAAATCACTTACAAGAAAACAATGTGTCATTACATAATATGGCTGGCATGGAATACAGCGTGATAAAAAATGAATGGAATCTGACCAAAGGTGTAGATGTTAATTATATACTTTGTGGCAAGCTTAGTGATTGAGTCTTACATTTGACCAGTGGACAAATCTACTTAAGAAAATTTTTACTATGTTTATGTAGAATATGGCATATTTTTAAATGTAGGAGACAATTATGAAAAGCACAATACACTTCAAAAAGGTAAGTGATTACAACGTTCGTGATCACAATGAAAACGACATTTACCAAGAGATCATTCGCGGTTATACTATAGATTCACTGAAAAATACACATGATCGTTCCGAAGGAAAAAATTACTCTGCAACCATTGTCCTAACAAATGATGGGACGAATACTTTGGAGATAGAGACCGTTCTGAATGGATCTGAGTATCAGGAGAAACTGGTGATGAGAAATTTTCGCTTAATAAAAGAGCCTGAGTATTCTGAAATTGGTCGAGATGTAACAGTTGAATTAGAGGTGCTTCCTGGTCATTCCCAAGTTTTCAGCTATCAACATTGGGATTATTCGCCTCTTTTTGAAATTTATATTGGTTCATAGGTAACGCATAACCGCTTAAATTTAAATTTGTAGAAGGTTTATTGCAATTAATTGCCCTAAGTATTAGTTTATAGAACTAATTAAACCTTCTATAACTATCTGCCAAACTTTTTATATCCACTTCCATGATATCCTTTATATTCAATACTTTTTCTTCTGTCACTTTACCGATACATGAATAAACTATACCTTGAAATAATTCTTCGAACTTTTTCTGATTTTGCGGTGCAATAGTAACCAATATTCTGCTTTGTGACTCAGAGAACATTATCACCTTGTTCATCATATCTATATTTTGTATTTCCGCTGCTCGCACTAGTGAAAGATCTATTTCAGCTCCAAGATCACCAGCAATTAGCGACTTTGCTAAAGCTATAATTAAACCACCAAGGTTTGGTGCGATTGCAGAAGCAATGATACCATCTTTTATTGCTTGATTGTAACATTCGTACAACTTTCTAGCGCTTTTTGCGTCAACTTTTGGTACGTTGTTATTACCAGTTCCACTATATAGCTGATATTCAGATCTACCAAGTTCATCGTGAGTTTCTCCAAGTATATATATCAGGTCGCCAGGTATTTTGACATCAAGCGACACAGCATTTTCAATATTTTCTATAACCCCAATTGCTGAGATGAGGAGTGAAGGTGGTGCAGATATCATTACTTCTTCACCATTTTCGTTATATCCCTTAAAGTCGTTAAACATACTATCTTTACCAGATATGAATGGCGTTTTAAATGCAGTGGCGTAATCATAGCATGCCTCTGCAGCTCTTTTCAATTGCCACAATCTTTCCGGATTATAAGCATCGCACCAACAAAAATTGTCAAGTAACGCTAAGTGATTTATATTCCCTCCTGCAGCTACGTAATTACGTATCGCGGTATCAATTGCACATGCTGCCATGTGATAAGTGTCAATTTCTCCGTAGCTTGAGCCAAACCCTTGCGATTTTACAACACCTTTAATTGAGGAAAGAATTGGCCTTGATACAATTGCTGCGCTGCATACTCTGCCTTTACCTTGCAATGGTTTTAACACTGATGATCCTTGAACTTCATGGTCATATTGAACAACTATAAACTCTTTACTGCATATGTTTGGCCTGCTTAGCATTTCTTTTAGTTCAATAGCTTGATTTGTAGTATGCTGGATCCCAGTGTCCGCTACTCGGATGACAGAAGGAGAGAGTGCTGGAATGACATCAGAAGTTCTGGTTGGTGTCATTCCAGTGCTTGACACTGGAATCCAGTCTCCATTCCATGGCTTTGTTTTTAAATGCATTTTAGGATTACCATCGTGCAGAAACTCAGTTTCGATATCCATTATTGGCGGGAGTGATAAGACTCGAACCCTAGCCCTCATGCTATCATTAAACTCCCCGATCACAATGACTTCCACATCATGTTTTTTCATGATCTGCTGAAATGTAGAAAGATTTTCTTCCGGTACTGCTAAGGTCATTCTCTCTTGTGACTCCGATATCCACATTTCCCATGGAGCCATATCATCATTTTTCAATAGAATTTTGCTCAAATCCACTTCAAATCCATTTTGCCCCATTTCACCAACAGAGGATGATAATCCTCCTGCTCCATTATCTGTTATTGCATTATAAAGACCAAGATCTCTTGCTTCTATAATGGCATTGGATAATTTTTTCTGGGTTATGGGGTCACCAATTTGCACAACCGTTGAAGGACTATTTCCTGACAATGCCTCTGAAGAAAACGTCGCACCATGAATTCCATCTCTTCCAACCCTTCCGCCAATAATTACAATCTTATCGCCATTCTTAGGCCCTTTGATGTGCGAAGGTGCATTATTTATATTGCGTGGAATAATTCCTACGCTTCCAACAAAAACCAATGGCTTTCCGCAGAATCTGTCATCAAAATACACAGATCCAAGTTGTGTTGGAATGCCTGAGCAATTGCCCGCAACATTTACACCATGAATTACTTCTTTCATTATATATTTCGGTGGTAAAATCTCATCGGTGCACTCCTTATCCCTATAAAGTTCGCCTTTTACTTCCTTAGCAAAGCAAAAATAATAAGTATTCATTATAGGCTCTGCACCCTTACCAAAACCAACTATATCACGATTAACTCCAAGTACCCCAGTCATTGCTCCACCAAATGGATCAAGAGCTGAAGGGCTATTGTGAGTTTCAACTTTATCTACAATTAAATACTCGTCATCAAAAATTATTCCCCCAGCATTATCGGAGAAAACTGACACGCATATATCAGAGTTTATTTCACGTGTTGCACGTTTAATGTAGTGCGCGTACAGGCCATCTTTTATTTCATCAATAGGAGAACAAAAAATATTGTGCTTACAATGCTCAGACCAGGTTTGCGCTAGACATTCCAACTCAATATCATATGGATTTCTACCGAGCTTGTTAAAGTAATCCTTTATTGCTTTCATTGCAGGTAGTGAAAGTCCAAGAGTGCCATTACCATCAATTCCCTCCCTGCTAATTTTTTCAAGCTCCTGGTCACTCACATTTAAGTCAACAGGTTTGGCTTTACCATTAATGGTGTCATTTGAGTAGTTGGCACTGGAATTGACGTCTTTTCTATGGATCCCAGTGTCGGAGCACTGGGATGACAAATAAGAGAGCGCTGGAATGACATATTTTGACTTACCATAGTATTTCCAGCTATAACCACTACTTTCCTTATAGATGAGCGTACAATACTCAGTGATAGGATTAAACTGCTCTTTTATGTAGGCTTTAGTCGGAATCTCACCTTTACCAAAAATCAATTTTGAACTTTTAGCGCTTATCTCAATTGGTGTCATCCCACTACTCTCTCCTGCCAGCCCACTGCTCTCTCTTGTCATCAGAGTAGCTGACACTGGGATCCACTCTTCTTTTTTCTGGATTCCAGCGTCACACGCCGGAATGACAGAGGAGTCTTTACTTATTAAATACTCTCTAACAATTTGTCTTGCTGTGCTGCCTAAATTATCGGTCATGCCAGGTAAAAAACTTATTTCTAAGCCCCATTCAGCTTGTGGCTCTATGAATGCATATTGAACTTCCTCAAGACTCTTGTCGAAAATATAATAACGACATTCCTGTATAACTTTGTTATAAAACAGTCCGCAAATTTCTTCACATATTTCTTCTGTAAGATCTTTGTTTATATGAATTGAGTAAACATTAACTGCACCAACTTGTTCACATTTATTTAAAACTTCTATTCTTATGTTTGTCATATAATCCAGTGTACATTTTTCATCTATGATAACATGCTTTGCTGAAAGAGGCTTATGGTTTTTATTTAACGACTTACTTGTGAAAATCATGGTAGACGTTTGCATTGTTACATTTCTAATACGGAGCTATAGCTACTTCAAATTAACTATGCTATAATCCACATATTTTGTTAATAATTTTACGTTATAATTGTTATTTTCACAAAGGTAATGTTATGGCAGGCAGGGATATAAGATTCAAATTTCATGAGGATAAGTATGAAAAGCTTTGTTACGAAAAGTTTCCTCAAAATTCTTATTACGAAAAGTTTTCTAACGATTGTCATGGTTTTTTATTTAGAGCCGAAAGAGATTCTCAGACCTTTGCACTAAAAAAAGACTATTTATATCTTGAGTCTAATGGTACTAGTAAAGGGATTTATGGAACAACATTAATGAATCAGTCTGAAAAACTGCATCCTAATTTTGATGGGGAGGTAGGAGTTAAAGGCGAATGGATTTTTGAGATAAAGATACCAAAACAAGATTTTGATGATGTAGTAAGCGCAGCGCGTGGATTTGATTATGAACTTTTATAAGTAAAAAAAAGTTAATTAAAATATCCAGGTTTTACTCGTAAAATCCTGGATATAAAATGCTACCAAATTCTGTTTCCAAAAGTAAATAAGTTATGCATGAGTGTAGTGATTGTTACATTACTAATACGAAGCTATAGTTATTACACCTCTACCAAAATTATTTCAAATTAATTATACCATAATATACATATTTTGTTAATAACTTTACGTTATAATGGTTATTTTTACAAAGGTAATGTTATGTCAGGTAGGAATATAAGATTTAACTTTCAGGAGAAGGATTATACAGAACTTTGTCTAGGTTGTGATGATGCTTTATTTAGAGCCATTAGCGCTTCTACAATATTTACACTTGGGAAGAATGGATATTTGTATGTCCAGACTAATGATGTTGCTGAGAAATCGACTGAAAAGGCCAAATTAATGTATCGCAATGTGCAGAACGATAATGATCCTCAGGGACAAGTAGGATATATACCTAAATTTATTTTTGATATAAAAGTACCCGAAGAAGATTTTGATGATATAGTAACCTCAGCGTATGGATTTGATTACAACATTTTGTAACAAATAAATTAATTAAAAATATCTAGGTTCTATTGGTAGAATCCTGAATATACTATATTGGAGAATTCTACCTCCAAAAGTAAATAATTTACTAACGCTCGTGCACAAATAAAAAATAAATTATGCACGAGTGTAGCGCTATAAATACAGCGTGCTATATTAAAGCTTACCTCACTATTAAAGCTATCGGTCAGATTAGATTAAAAACCTAATCTGACCGGTTTCTCTATAACCCTCTAAACCCTGATATCATTATAGGTCAATTAGTTTAATTAGTGGTTAACATACAAATTGATTTTATCCATACGTTGAGATAGCATATAACATATTGATTTGAACTATCGTGCAGCTTTATAAATCGTTATTGTTACTTTTACTAGCTATATCAATAGTGATAGTTTTGAAATTACCTGAAAATTTAAGCAGCGCGTTAAATTGGTCTCAACCAATTCTAAGTTTTGATCTATCCTTTCGTATCATATTAATATCTTTTTTATCAGTTGCATTTTTAGTTGTTTTACCAGCCAGAACTTTAAGTTTCTCAGAGGTGATATCTTTTTTTGCTTATACTATTTGCTCACTTGGTGCAATTTTATCCAAGCAGATGATATTGGTTATAATATTCTGTGAATTAATGAGTATTAGTGCATTTTTTATCATCGCAGCGGGCTCCAAGGAAAGTGGACCAGCAATAAGGTACGCTTGTGTACACTTTTTTGTTGGAGTGATATTAATAGCAGGGCTAGCGCTTTTGCCTGGTCAAAATAGTAATGGATTAAATCTAATAATCATAGGACTACTCATAAACTGCGCTTGTTTCCCTTTTTCATTTTGGGTTGTTGATGCATACCCCGCTGCATCGCTGCATGGCACCACCTACCTCTCTTTATTTACTACTAAAGTCTCTTTTTTAGTGATGCTTTTACACACTTTTAGTTTATGGAAAAACCATGCTGAAGCATTAGCGTTATTAGGCTCTGCCACTACAGTTTATAGCATTATATTTGCTTCTCTTGAGAAAAATATTCGCAGATTTTTATGCTATAATGTTGTGGGGCAAATGGGTCTGCTAATTATTGCAGGAAGTTTGCTTGCTCCTTCAGAGAGCGCTATACCAATTCTTACATTACATATAATTTTCTCTCTTGTTTATCAATCATTATTATTCGTGGTTGCAAATTCAGTTATTGTGCGAACAAAATCAACTAGCTTTAATGGTATTGGTAAACTCGTGTCAGTGGAAGGCATGTGTGCTATAATTGCAATACTCTCAATGGCAGCATTTCCTGGAACTGCTGGATTTATTAGCAAATCATACATCGCAACTGAAGTAGGAATGAATGCTGCTGCTCTGACAGGGTATAAAAATTTATATAAGATTCTAAATTTACTGCTTTATTTGAGCGTAGGGCTGAAGTTCATTTATTACATATTTATTGCCAAAGGTAAGTCAAAACTCTCAGCAGAGAAAGAAAATAAACTACCTACGATCATTTTGGCGTTTATATGCGTAGTTGCTGGCAATCCTTATTTGTTTATTTACAATCAATCTTCAATTTTTGATCTGGTATACACCACAAAAAATATTTGGTCTCAATTTAATTTACTGCTGTGTACCACTTTATTGTTTATTCCACTCCGAAAGTTATTTTACCCAAGAATAAACTTTAAAATGGACGTTGATTGGATTTTTAGAGCTTTTGTGCCATATATTATCTCACTATTCAATAAATTGGCCTCTAAAATAAGAGAAATGTCTGCAATTGTATTGCAAAACTTGACTAATTTGCTTACTAGTCTATACTTTAATAATATTACTAAACTTGAAGGAGTGCTGAGTTATAATTCAGTGAGTTTTGTTTCGGCTGCTTCTCTCTTTTTAATTAGTGTTCTACTAGTGTTATTATGTTTAAATCATTAACCGATAGTTTAAATTCTGTATTTAATAAGCTTAAAGGAAAGTCAGTTATTTCCGAGGATGACTTTAACCTCGCTATGCGTGAAATACGTATAGCCTTAATTGAGGCTGATGTTGCACTCGAGGTAGCCAAACAATTTATCAATGATATTAAAGACAAGGTGATTGGAGAAAAAGTCATAAAAAGTGTTTCTCCAGCACAAATGATAATCAAAATTGTTCAGGATAATTTAGTTTCAGTTCTTGGATCAGAAAAAAGTGATTTAAATCTTACAACTAAACCACCTAGCGTGATTATGATGGTGGGTTTACAAGGCGCTGGTAAAACAACCACTTCAGGAAAACTTGCTTTAAAACTAAAAAAACAAAAGAAAAAAGTAATGCTCGCTTCACTGGACATTTATAGACCAGCCGCCCAAAAACAGCTTGAAGTGCTAGGTAAACAAATAGATGTTCACTCTCTGCCTATAGTAACGGATGAAAAGCCGCTCTTGATTGCGAAAAGGGCGCTGAAAGCAGCGAAAAACGATAATTATGATGTATTGATACTAGACACCGCAGGAAGGCTTCATATTGACGATAATATGATGAACGAACTGAAGGAAGTAAAAAAAGCCACTTCGCCTGCAGAAGTTATTTTAGTAGCTGATGCTATGATAGGTCAGGATGCAGTAAATATCGCAAAATCATTTAATGAGACAATAGGTGTAACTGGCATTATTCTCACACGTGTTGATGGTGATGCACGTGGTGGCGCTGCACTTTCGATGAAAATGATTACTAATTGCCCAATTAAATTTATTGCTTGCGGTGAAAAATTAAGCGACCTTGATGATTTTTATCCTGATAGAATTGCAAAAAGAATACTTAGCATGGGTGATGTTGTATCATTGGTTGAAAAGGCTGCAGAAATCGTCGGTCAGGAAGAAATTGATAAACTACAAAAGAAAGTAAAAAAAGGTAAATTCGACCTAAACGATTTAGTAGGGATGCTAAAAACCCTTAATAAAATGGACGGCATGGCTGGTATAATGAAGTTCATTCCTAATTCATTTACAAAAAAGCTAAGCAATGGTGTGCCAGATGATAGCAAAGTAAAAAAATATATAGCTATCATAAACTCAATGACTGAAAAAGAAAGGCAAAATCCAGATATTTTGAACGGAAAAAGAAGACTCAGAATTGCAAAAGGCTCTGGAACAAGCGTGCCAGATATTAACCTCTTAATTAAGCAATATGACCAAATGAGCTCCATGGTAAATAAATTCAGTAAAGTTGATCACAGCAAACTCAAAGAGTCTGATTTGATGGACATGCTAGGTAAAAAATAAAGAATTTACTAAATAGAAAAATTTCCTCTTAATTATATCTTTTTCCATGGGTAGCATCCTTTGATTTTTGAATATTTTTCATGTTTTTTCTTCTCTATATGGTGATAATAGGTATAACAGGTGGAATTGGGATAGGGAAGAGCTTTGTTGCTAGCTGTTTTGAAAAGCTTGGTGCTGCTGTGTTTGACGCCGATTCTGTTGTACATCAGCTTTACAAAGTGGATAAAGGCATAATAAGCCATGCAGAAAAAAATTTCCCTGGGGTAGTGATAGATGGTGAAATAAATAGAGCAGTACTATCTAAATATTTTTTAGCATATGACAAAAATTGGATTAAATTCCAATCTTTGGTTCATTCTGCTGTACTATGTAAATTAGAACTTTTCATTGAGTGTGAAAAAAAGATCAACAGGAAATTTTTAGTTTTGGACTTGCCGCTTCTATTAGAAACAAATATTCATTTATATTGCGATCTTATTATTTTTGTTCATGCGAATAGTGCTGTACAGAATCAACGATTAAGTGAACGTAATATAGGTAAAGAGAAACTTAATCTGATATCTAAAATTCAGTTGCCTATTGAGGTAAAAAGAAAGGCGAGTGATTTCATTATTAATACCGATGTAAGTGAAGAAGAAGTTTTTTCTCAAGTAAAGAAAATAGTAGATTCATTAACTTGAATATCTTGATAATTTTTGCTTAAATATTAATTAAGCTTAATAAATTTTCTTCTATTATGCAATTAATGGTACATTGGATTGTATCATTATTGAGGTTTTTATTATCATGTTTTATAAATGGATAAGCAATAACCTTTTCATCTTTTCGTACTACAGGCAAAGAATAAAAAACTTCAGTGCAGCAGTTATAATCCTTTAAAAATTCAGGAATCTTTTGTGTCTTCTTGAGCGGAGCGATGGTAACTGAGCACTCCTGTCCCCCCAGTATTGTACATCTGAATCTATTATCCCATTGAATAGATTCACTCATTGGCAAATTTATAGGCACCTCTTTGATTTTTGATGCTTCTCTAATTATCAAAATGCTTTCTCCGTATTTTTTTATTTTACATTCAGAAAGTGTGTGATTAATATCACAATCTTTTTGTAATATTTTATTAAATATAAAAATAAGGCTGTTGTACCTTGGTTTATAGTTTTTACTGCCAATTACCATTATAGAGTAAAGAAGAAGCCTCAAAGCTATCTCCTCTGGTAATTGATGAAATCTACTTAGCTTTATCTCAATAAATCCAAGTTCATGTATAGTGACGCAATCACTAAATGCAAGGCGTGTGTAGTGCATTAACGCTTTTGTAGCTCTTTGCATATGAAGAGCTGTAAGACATATTCTCTCCGTTAAAATTTCTTGGTTATCACTTGCTTTAAGTAGGTTACGATATAGAGTGCGCCTGTATTTTAAATCTTTATTGCTTCTATCCTCAACATATTTTAACTGGTGGAAATTTGCATATTTTTCTATATTGCTACGACTAAAATTCAGTAATGGTCTAAGTATACAAACATTATTCATGAAAGATTTGTAATGCATCGATGATAATCCATCTGTGCCACTACCACGCTCAAGTCTCAGCAAGAAAGTTTCTGCTTGATCATCTTTGTGATGAGCTACAAATAAATACCTAATATTATTACTTTTGCACCATTCTGTCAGTAGCTTGTAACGCGCTTCTCTTGCCCGCAGTTGGACGTTACCTGTGATATCTTGTTTTTCCCAATTTAATATAAACGATTCTAACCCAAGCTTTTTCGCATAATTTACAACAAAATTAGCTTCTTGTTTGGACTCTGGACGCAGCCCATGATCTACAGTTAGTGCTATAGGAAGAGGATGATGTTTTTTTTTTGTCCAATTAGTAATTAAATGTAATAAAACTATGCTATCTATACCACCTGATACTGCAACTGCAATTTGATCACTATGAACAGCAAAACTGTCGATTACATTTTGAAATAAGGTACAAACAGTGGTGTTATTCCAGCAATCCATAAATTGTCATCCAAGTAGCTTCCTGTCATCCCATCGCCCTCTTCTCGCCATTCCAGCGCTCTCTTCCCGTCATCCGAGTAGCCCATTCCTGTCATCCCAGTGCGTGACACTGGGATCTAGATATAAAAATATTTGCAAATTATAAATTGGTAAAGGATTCTACGAGCATATAATGTCCATAATGAAAATAAGATAGATCCCAGTGTCACGCACTGGGATGACAAAATAATGACCACTGGAATGACGAGTCTGCTCCTTTTGTCATGCAAATAGGATGACTACTTGCATCCAGAAAAACTATTTTCTTATTCCAGAAACCAAAATTTCTACTCTACGATTTTGAGCATGCTTTTCTTCATACTTAGAATTTCTAGTATCGTCTTTTACGTTAACTAAAGGCTCAACTTCACCTTTAGAAGCAGTTCTTATTCTCTTTTCCAAATAAGGCGTGCAGTTAACTATGAATTTTTTAGCTGCATCTGCTCTTCTAGCACCTAAAGCAAGGTTATATTCATGAGAACCACGATTGTCAGTGTGACCTGTCAATGTAACTTTTGCATCAGGATTGTTTTGTAAAACTTCAACTAGATCGAGTAACACATCGGCACTTACTTCAGTGACATTAGCTTCATCATAACCGAAGAAAACCTTTTTATTAACTACTTTGTTACCTACTTGCTTAACAACAGGATTCATTTTATTTATTATGTTTACCGCTTTCTTTGGGCAAGAACTCACACCCGTAAGCAGCAAACAAAAACAACACATTACAACCAGTCTACTCCACATTACTAAACCTCCATAATTTTAAATAGTACGTGACTTTAATTTCATTAGCTAATAATCTCTCCATATCGCAATACAGTCAAGAAAAATAAAATACTAAATACTTTTTCTATAGCTTTATAATTAATTTTCCGATAATGTGCCCGACTTCCCGTCGAAAAACCCAATAACGGCATAATTTTTTATTGTACTTTAAGTAAATATACTTTTAATTTTATTGTTAATCTATTACGATATTAAATAGATGTTTTTTAAATAATAACAAGAATTAATAAATATGAAATCTTATAAATTTTTAGAGGAAGTGCTATATAAAGTAAAGAATATTGAGAATACATTAAAGGTGTTAAATCAAAGCCAAATAAGTGTAGAGGATAAAGTTGAACAAATAAGTCTTCTTGAGGAGATTAGGTATGAAATCATCTCTCATGATTTGATAAAGGAGTCATTAGCAGATGCTTTAAGTATGAAAAATAATACAAATAGTTGGCAGTTAAAATTAATAGAGAAGATGCACAAAAGCACCAGCGCTATTCCTGTTGATTTGGTAAAATCTTTATCAAAAGCTAAAATTGAATGCCAACATTTATGGAAACTGTCTCGTTCTGAAGCTAGTAACTTAGTGAATCTAAAAGAACGTTTTACTGATTTAATTAAACTTATTCGTGAAGCAGCTTCTATAAAATCTGAGCAATTAAAGTGTTCAAAATACGATTCACTACTTGCTGACCATGATTCTGATATCACAGAAAAAGAAATAAAAGAGATATTCCCTAAAGTAGGCAAATTTTTTAGCGAAAGTGTAGGTAAAATAATTGAAAAGCAGAAGAAGAATAAAATTACTAGTATACAAAAAATTCCCACTCAAAAGCAGGTTGAACTTGGTTCAGCATGCTTACAGCAAATGGGCACTCAGCTGAGCGGAATTTGTACTTCTTATGATCACGTTAACTTACCAATAGAATACGATGAATCTGACTTTTGTTCCGGTTTATTCTCGCTTTTGCGTCATAGTGGTTATGGAATTTATCAAAAATATTTAGCACAAAACAATATAAGCAGCCAAATCACAGGGCGTGTTATGTATGAAACTCAAGGGCTGTTTATGGAAAAGATGATTGGATCGTCCAGAGAATTCACTGAATTTATTCAGCCTCATATACAAGAGAAATTTGCTGTAAAAGGTAAAGTCGGTGCAAAAGCCACCAGTGGTGAGAATTTGTATTTAATTTTTAATAAAGTAAATCTTTCATCTCCTTTCAAAAATGCGGATGAATTCACTTTATTGGCGCATATTATGCTAAGAACTAAACTAGAGCAAGATATAATAAACGGTAAATTAGAAGTTAAAGATTTACATGACGCATGGCTGGAAGGTACGAAGCATTATAAAATTCCGGTTAAAGTTGAAAACGAGATGGACACTTATTTTCAAGATGAGTATTGGGCAAGTGGTATTGTAGGTTATTTCCCACTTAAAATTATAGCTTTAATTGCTGCTGCGCAGATTTTTTCTTTCATTAACAAGAACCACAACGAATCCTTAAATGCTATAATAAAAGGAGATTTTAGTTTACTTATCAGTTGGTTATCTCAAAATGTATACAGTGCAAAGTGTGGGATTTTAGATCTCCTAAAAAATGTAACAGGTAAAGGTTTAGACGTTGAGTCTGTTACTTATTACTTATCTGAAAAGCATGGTTTATCTGAGTAGCTTGAGTTGTATATGAGTTTTGTTCGAAAATTAACCGGAAAGTTTTGCAATCTTTTTGTTTTCAAAAGTTTATTTGCTAGTGATATTGCTATAGACCTTGGCACTGCAAATACTTTAGTTTATCAGAAAAATAATGGAATAGTACTGGATGAGCCGTCAGTTGTGGCAAGAATAAAAGAAAAAGGAAATTATGTTCCATATGCCTTTGGTAAAAAAGCTAAGATGATGCTTGGGAAAACTCCTGGAGAGATAGAGGCAATCAGACCTTTAAAAGATGGGGTCATTGCTGATTTTAAAAGTGCAGAGGAAATGCTAAAACATTTCATACGCAGCGCAAACACGAAGTTTACCATTAATAAACCTAATATTATTATATGCGTTCCATCTGGTTCAACTCCAGTTGAAAGACGTGCTATACAAGATGCAGCAGAAAGCGCTGGTGCAAATGAAGTGTTTTTAATTGAAGAGCCAATGGCGGCAGCAATTGGAGCTGGTCTTCCAGTCACCGAACCTGAGGGCTCCATGATCGTTGATATAGGAGGTGGTACAACTGAAGTTGCAATCATTTCTTTAGGCGGGATTGTATATTCACGTTCTGCCAGAGTAGGTGGTGATATTATGGATGAAGCGATAAAATCGTATATTCGTGAGAATCACAAATTGCTCATTGGTGAAACAACAGCTGAAAAAATTAAGAAAAGCATAGGTTCAGCTAGCTTGCCTGGTGAAAGTAATAAAGAAGGAATGATGATTAAAGGCAGAGATTTAGTTAGCGGCATGCCGAAAGAAATGCTTTTATCCGAATATCAAGTTGCAGAAAGTTTAATAGAACCTGTACACCAGATCATTTCTGCTATTAAAACAGCGCTGGAGAGCACTCCACCTGAACTTTCTTCTGATATAGTGGACAGAGGAATAGTTTTATCTGGTGGTGGTGGGTTACTGCGTAATTTAGGTAAAGTTATCAGTGAAACAACAAAATTACCAGTACGCGTTGCAGACGATCCACTTTGTTGCGTTGCCTTAGGTAGCGGAAAAGTCCTTGAAAACATGGATTATTTCAGCCATGTTTTGTTCAAGCAGGACTAAGGAAAGTATAAGACTTCTATATCTATTTATAACTTTACTAATGACAGATCCTTCAGCTCAAAAATACAGCCTGCCTTTTCTGCAAGTTGGTGATTATGAATCATTACAAGCATAGATTGATTTTATGTACTAGTAGCTCCTACTAGTGTATGCTTCAGGCTCTTCTACATCACTAAATTTACTTTGTACTTTATCAATAATTTTATCAACAGCCCACATTAGTGGAGTGATAACCAGCGCAGCAGCCCAAACAATAGCAGCACAAGCATAATTAAAAGCTGCAGTGAAAAAGTCTATAAATTGACGAGTAACATAGTCATATGCTTTACTTCTTAGAATACTTGAATAATCTACCAGCGATTTTGTTAAGCTTTTTGATTCATTATATGGACTTTTTAAATCAAATATTTTTGTTAATAACTTTGCTGGCCAGTATGTCGAATACGCAAGCGCTAAGCATAAAGGTGCTAAAACAATACTGAATGATAAGTGTGTAATCTGGCCAATAAGGGAAGAAATTACACTTTGTATAGGACGCACAACACTATTAATATAGTCTACAGACTTATAAAAACTATTTTGTGGAACTTCATTTCTACTATTACGATTATACCTACATGGAACAGTGCCATACTTAGAATATGTCTTGAAATTTTCATATATACTTGATTCCCTAGCTGCATAAGCGGTACATTTCGCTAGACCAGTGTAATTACCTTTAAACATTCTACCCTCCATATTAAAAAATCATACAATAATCAGCATAGTCTAAATTTGGGATAATTGCAAGCTTTATAATTTCACTAATGACCGCTCCTTCAATTGAAAAATACAGTCTGCCTTTTCTGCAAGCTGATGGTTATGAGTCACTATAAGCATAGAGTGATTATTTTCCTTTATATATGAATATAATAGCAAAAATACGTCTAAAGAATTTGTTGGATCTAAATTTCCTGTAGGCTCATCTGCGAGTAAAAGTTTTGGAGAGTTCACGATACTTCTTGCTATTGCAATCCTTTGCCTCTCTCCACCAGAAATTTCAGATATCATGCTATTTCCTTTGTTCTCCAGCTTGAATTTTTCTAGTATTCTTTGTGAATTTTTTTTTGCTTCAGTTTTACTCTTTCCTGCAATAAGTTGAGGAAGCATAATATTTTCAAGTACAGATAATTCTTGCAGAAGGTAGTGGAATTGATACACAAAGCTAAGGAAATTTCTTCTTATGTCGGTCTTCTGTTTATTGCTAGCTTGTGTACAATTAACTCCATTTATTGCAACCACACCAGAAGTTGGTTTATCCAATAGGCCTGCAATCTGCAGCACTGTTGTTTTTCCGGAGCCTGAATCACCGATCAGCGCAACTACCTGTCCTTTTGCAATACTTAAATTGATATCTTTTATAACGGTGGAATTATCCTTGAAGCTTTTATTTATAGAAGAGAGCTTTAGTGCTATATTATCATCTGTCATCGCAGTAATCCCAATGGTGTCATTCCAGTAGCCTTTCCTCTTTAATCCCAACGCCTTTTTTCTTGTCATCCCAGCACCTTTTTTCCTGTCATCCCAGTGCGTGACACTGGGATCCAGTTTTCTTACTTAACAATTTCATTATATCAATCTTTTACGCTCACTTGCAGTTATATAAATATAATAACCTTTCACATATAATTAACAAATTAACTAGATTCCAGTGTCAAGCACTGGAATGACACCCTTGGGGCTGCGCATAGTACTTGCGCCTTCAAAATTAGAACGCTTGTACAGGAGTGTGTCCGCTACTCAGATGGCAAAAAACGACCATATGAATAACACTAATTTTTTACTAAACTGAGAAACTGCTACCACACCCACATTGAGACTTAGCAAGAGCATTCTTTATTTGAAAACCAGAACCACTTAAATCCTCAGTGTAATCTATAACTGAATTATTTAAAAATTTCGCTGAACAGTTATCGACCATAAGCACAGGATTTCCATTTTCATCCTTAATTACTATATCTCTGCCTTTTGCGTTGAAGCTGGAGTGCCTTCTATAATCTTCTTCGTCATCAAAATCTTCATCATCTTCATCTTCATCATCACCGTAATCATCATCATCATCGTCATCACTCAAAGATAGATTTTTGTTCATTTGATCTATAAGAAAATTATATTTAAAACCAGAACATCCGCCACCTGAGACTGCAATTCGCAAAACAGAACTCTTATCCTCTTCTTGATCTACAAGAGAGTGAATTTTTTTTAATGCATTGTCAGTTAAGTTAATGTTGTAATTTGTTGACATAGTCACCGCCGTTTATTATTGATCAGTTTATTATAGTGGAAATTTTACATGTCAAACAATAATTTTCTATTAAGTTATGCATGCTTTCCGAATAAAACAAGAGGAAGGCACTTTAAAGAATCAGAAAATGACGATCGTAGTTGTTTTCAACGTGATCGGGATCGTATTATACACTCTAATGCATTTAGAAAATTAGAGTACAAAACACAAGTTTTTATTAATTATGAGCATGATTACTATCGTACACGACTCACGCATAGCCTTGAGGTTGCACAAATTGCAAGGTCTATTGCACGCAGACTTAGTTTAAATGAAGATATTACCGAGTGTATAGCGCTTGCACATGACTTGGGTCACCCACCATTTGGTCATGCAGGTGAAGATGCACTTAAAAAATCAGTAAAAGATTTGAATCTTGATAACGAAAGATATGAGTTTGATCATAATGTTCAGGCTATAAGAATTTTAACCTATCTTGAGCAAAAACATGCTGATTTTGATGGTATGAACTTAAGTTGGGAAGTTGTTGAAGGAATTGCAAAGCATAACGGACCATTGCTTGGAAAATATGCAAACTCTTCTACAAATAATCAGTTATTATTAGAATATAATGAAAAATATGATCTAAAACTTGAAGAATTTTCAAGTATTGAAGCGCAAGTTGCTTCAATTGCTGACGATATTGCTTATAATGTTCACGACCTTGATGACGCATTAAGGGCAAATTTAATCACCATTGACGATTTGCTGGATGTTCCGTTAATTGGCAAAGTGTTTGAGGATATAAAAGATAAATATTCAGAATTGCCTCAAAGCAAACTTATACATGAGTCACTGAGTAAAACAATAGGTATAATGATAAGTGATGTTGTTTCTCAGACTGAAAAAAACATCAAGGATTTTAACGTGCAAAATGTAGAAGATGTAAGAAAATTAGATAAAATGCTAGTCACATTTTCACCGAAAATTGAAAATGATACAAAAGAAATGAAAAAATTCAATATGGAGAAAATATATAGGAGTTATAAATTGAACAGAACAATGAACAAAGCAAAACGTATAGTGCAGGAACTTTTTCAATGTTTTTATGAAAATCCTGGTCTACTTCCAACTGAGTGGAGCAAGCTCGCTTATGAATCGCAGCGTTCATTAATAATATGTGATTATATTTCTGGCATGACAGATAGATTTGCTATACATGAGCACAGACGCATTTTTGACACCTCATATGAAATGACTTCTTTCTGATGCTTGATGATAATTTCATGTCCATTGCACTCAAGCTTGCAGAAAAGAATCTTGGAAATGTTGCGCCAAATCCTGCTGTTGGATGCATCATTGTAAAAGATAATGTTGTGGTTGGTGAAGGATATACAGAAATCGGTGGACGCCCACATGCAGAAGTAGTTGCTTTGCAAAATGCAAAAGGCTTAGCTAGTGGCGCAACTATGTACGTCACTCTTGAGCCATGTTGCCATCATGGAGTTACAGGACCTTGCACCTCAGAAATCATTGATGCTGGAATAAAAAGAGTAGTAATTGCAACTATTGACCCTGATGAGAGAGTTTTAGGGAGTGGAATTAAAATTTTGCAAGAAGCTGGGATCGAGGTCACATGTGGGATTATGCAAGAGGAGGCAGAAAAACTAAATATCGGGTTTTTCACCACTCAGAAATTACGCAGGCCATTTATAACTTGTAAAATTGCATCAACTCTTGACGGAAAAATCGCAACATTTGCAGGCGAAAGTAAGTGGATAACAAGCGAGGACACGAGAAATTGGGTGCACGAGCTTAGAGCAAAATACGACGCGATTATGATAGGAAGCAACACCCTTGTTAATGATGACCCACTACTCACTTGCAGATTACCAGGACTTGAAGACAGATCACCAATAAGGCTGATTATAGATAGCCAAGATAAATTGAAGGAAGGGCATAATATTGCAAAAACTGCAAGTCCAAAGCCAACAACGTACCACTCAATGTCATTCCAGTGCTCTCTTTTGTCATCCCAGTGCTCCGACACTGGGATCCAGATTCCAGCGTCACGTGCTGGAATGACAAGAGGCTCAACGTGGGTGATCACAAATAAAGAAGTAAAAGAAAAGATAAGAAATATTCACTACTTAGTAGTCAGTTCAAATAATGAAAATAAAGTCTGTTTAAAAAGCACTATGTCAAAACTTGTTTCAGAAATTGGAATAACCAGGCTATTAGTTGAAGGAGGGGGTATATTAATTACCGAGTTATTAAAACATAACTTAATCGATAGATTGATAATATGCCGCAGTGGTAAAATTTTAGGCAATGACGCCACTCCTTTTATAGCGAATTTAGGGATTGAGTCCATTAATCAGTGCTATAAGTTCAAAAAGGCAGAGATAATAGACTTTAGTGATGATGTAGTGGAAGTGTGGGATAAGCTGCCTTGAAACACAACGTGCAAGTGTCATACTGTAAAGGTCAACTAATTCATTGACAAATTTTGCAGAAAGCCCAAAGGAGTGATACCTCTAAGATTGAATAAGTAAGATTTCCCGACATCATACCGCGATTTATTCCACAACTGTACGAACCTCTAGTTTAATGCGTATAATTGCGATGTCATTCCAGTGCTACGACACTGGAATCTAGTTTTCTTACTTAATGATTTCATCATATAAATCTTTCCAATCTTGGTTTTCTTGTTCAATCAAATCAATTTTTCAAACTCTCTTCATTAAATTTGATGTTATACCAGCACATAAAGTACCATTACGCTCACTTGCAGTTATATAAACATAATAATCTTTCATATATAATGAATAAATTTACTGGATCCCAGTGTCGAAGCACACAACTGTACGAACGTCTAATTTAGCGATAAGATAGGAAAAAAATTAGGGTGTGAAGTGTGTTTTATTACAAAGAAATAATATCAAAATTGCCGAAAGCAGTGTTAGATGAAATAGGCAAAGCGGTTGGCGTTGATTACAAAGTGGGCAAACTTACGGGAGAAAATATATTTAATTTACTGCTGTACAGCATATTGGAGAAAAACGAGCTGAGCTTGCGGACTATCGAGGAAAATTATCGTCGGATGTTTTGCCTGAATACGCGCCATTCATCGGTGGCAAGCCGCTTAAAAACGATACCAATTAAGTACTTCGAAAGAATTTTTTCGTTCGTTTTACAAAGTTTTTGTAACCAAAAAGACCAAGAAAAGCTATTAATTATAGATTCCACAACCCTGCAGTTATCGAGCAAATTACTGCAATCTGCAATACCATGGCGTGGTGGTGCAAAGAATATGGTAAAGTGCACCGTTGCCACTGACGGCAGGTTTGCAAAGTTGCTGAACTTGTATACTCAAGCCAAGGGCTCCTCTGACAGCACATCGTTCCGGGAAATGATTTTAAATCACGGTCAAGAGTCGATTTGCATATTTGATCGAGGACTGCAAAAACGTGCAACTTTCGAGGAGTTTATAGATAAAGGCATACATTTTATCACACGTGGCAACGATAATATTCGTTATCAAATTGTGCGTATCCACGGAAAAGTTGCAGGCATGCAGACTGGAACGCTTGAGCTAATGGAAGATGTAGTAGTCAGGCTGGGGCAAAAAGGTTCAAGATTTTTGTCGTTTGAAATCAGGCTAATTAAAGCGCAAAATCGACAGAATGGCGAAGTTCTCACATTTTTGACTAATATTTATGAAATGTCTGCTGAAGAAGTCTGCGCTCTTTACAAAAGGCGCTGGTCAATAGAAGTTTTCTTCAAATTTATCAAGCAGGAGCTCAACACGAAGCATTTTCTTGGACATAGCAAAAACACAATTTTGGTCACACTATACATGATTCTTATTGCTTCGGTTTTATTAACAGAATACAGAAAACGCAGCGAAATCAAGAGTTATAAGTTTGCAAGGAGAGCTTTTATGAATGAACTCAGGCTTGAAATCCTAAAACCTGTCATTGAATATTGTGGTGGAAACCCAGAAAAAGTCTACGATTATTACCTTTTTCACTTTCCATAACAAACGTTCGTACACTTGTGTGTCGAAGCACTGGGATGACACCCTTAGTTGAAACTTAACACCCGTCCTATCGCCTTACGGGATGTTCGTACAGTTGTATGCCGGAGCACTTGGATGACAGGAAGAAGATATAGCTGGAAATGCTTGCAGAGTATAGACCTTCTTGTTGGTAAAGCTATTATGGAGATTTACCATTTGGTTTAGAAAGCACTATAGTTTCGCATTGGATCTGACTGAGCGTAGATATAAACCTACGCTCAGATGCATCTAAAGTAGCACAAAAGGGTCATAATACGGTCTAAGTGTACTTTTAATAGCACTGATCATAACAGCAGTAATACGACTTTTTGGTATGCTATCCGTACGTTTATTTGGTCGTTTTTCAAAAGAAGAAGTAGTGGTTTCAATAGCTTGCTTCTTTTGAGGTAAATTAGTTATTGCTTTGTGCTCAGTAGAAGAAAGCGCTGTTTTGTCTTCATTATCTTTAATATCAGTTTTGGCTCCTTTGTCCAAAAGAAATTTTACTGTTCCAATGCAGCCACGAGCAGAAGCAGAATGTAATGCTGTTTTGCCTTTATTATCTTGAGCATTAATATCAGCACCACGTTCCAGAAAAAGATTCGCTATATTTTTGCGACCAAAATCCAAAGCGGTATGTAATGCAGTTTGACCTTGATTATCTCTTGCATTAATATCAGCACCTCTTTCCAAAAGAGTTTTAACTATATCAGGTTTATTATACTTGGCAGCAAAATGTAATGTTGTTTTGCCTTTATTATCTTGGGCATTAATATCAGCACCATTTTTGATACATTGTAGCACCTGACCATAATCATTTTGACTAGCTGACTCAATCATTTGTTTATTTTGTAATGCAGTGATTATTTTTTCATTCTTAGCAAAAAAAAGTGGTTTTGTACCATTATAATCCTCGGTATTATGGTTAGCACCTTTTTCCAAAAGAAGTTTAACTGTATCAGGGTTATTAGCAAGAGCTGCATAATATAACGCAGTTTGACCTTTATTATCTTTGGCATCAATATTAGCGCCTTTTTCCAAAAGAAGTTTAATTGTATCATGGTTATTAGCAAGAGCTGCATGATGTAATGCTGTTTTGCCTTCAGTGTTTTTAGCATTAATATCAACAATACCAATACAATCATTGAGATATTTTAGTACATTATCATAATCATTATTCTGAATTGATTGGGCTAATTCATCCAATAATACAACGCGATATTCATTAAAGCACTTCTGTAATTCATCTTTTATTGTTTGCTTTATTTTCTTGTCTAGATAAAACTCTTTTATAGGGCTCCTAGTAAGCGGACATGTCCCTTTTTCTTGCATCCATCGTAAAATTTTACGATATTCATATACGGTAGTTGAGCGTATATCATTATCATATACTATTCTAGCGGGTTCTAATATTAATTCTCCACTTATTAGACATATTAGACCACTCTCTGTAAAGCGGCTATCGGCTTTCTCAATAGCTTTTTCAAGATGCCCCCCTATTAAACGCTCATCGTTTGTAAGTCTATTATTATTTTCACGATATTTTTTTAAAATTTTATATAAATCATAACGCTCAATATTGCTTAACATAATTTTACCTTCACTATTAAAATGCTAATATATATACTTATAGTTGAGTTTGCAAGTATTTTTTCTAATTAAAAGACGCAATATTCTAATTTATTTTATTGAGAAAAAAGTTGTTACTTTCCAGTTTTATTCTTGATTAATTCTAAGGCCTTTTTCAGATCTATGCTTTCAACATCTACATCCTTACCTAAAGCAACATTTATTTTTTCACATTTTATATAAAATCCGTATCTGCCTTTACAGATAAAAATTTCTTTTCCTTTTTCATTAAATCCGAGAGACTTCAGCTCTTTGCGCGGGCTATTTGCAATGATTTGCACTGCTTCATTTAATTCGGTGCTCAGCACTTCATTAAAGCCCTTTTTAAGAGAAAAATATTTGCCATCACAAAAAATATAGTATCCAAAACGCCCAAGACCGACTTTTACTTCTTTTCCAGTTTCTGGGTGCTCTCCGATCACTTTTGGCAAGGAGAGTAACTTAGTTGCAGTATTCAGATCAACATCGTTAACGTTTATGTCTTTTGGTATAGAAACTATTTTTTTCTTTTCTGACTCACTACTAAGTTGCACATAAAGCCCGTAAGGACCTTTTTTGATTAGCACTTCTTGTCCCGTTACATCATCTACACCCAAACTTTTTGGATATTCTGAGGCTCCATTAGTATTCACAATTTCTTTTGTATGGTGGCATGTAGGATAGTTAGAACATCCAAGAAATACTCCACCTCGCCCAAAGTTCAATTTTAATATTCCATCCGAACAAATTGGACATTTTGTATCAACATATTTTTTCCCTTCTTCTGAACAAAACCAATCAATTATCAAATCATGAATGCCACTAAAAACCTCATCATGCGTCATTTGCTTGACAGAGCTTACATGATCAAAAAATGGCACCCAAAAATGGTCTAATTCTTTCTTCCAATCCGCATGCCCATTTGAAATTAAATCAAGCTTTTCTTCCATTTGTGCTGTAAAGTCGTATTCTACACAACGATGAAAAAATACTTTTAAAAATATAGTAACGATTTTACCGCGACTGCTTGGAATAAATCTTTTGTTATCTAGCGTAACATACTCACGGTCCTGTAATACAGAAATAATTGCTGCATAGGTTGACGGACGGCCTATACCGATTTCTTCCATTTTTTTGACGAGACTTGCTTCACTGTAACGTGGAGGTGGTTGAGTGAAATGTTGTTTTGGATCGACTGAAATAAGCTTACATGCTTCCCCTTCTTTCATGATGGGTAGCAGGCCTTCATTTGCATCCTCTATGTTGTCTTGATAGACCTTATAAAAGCCATCAAACAATATACTTGATCCATTTGCTCGCAGAATCACCTGATTATCAGCAGAGCTGATTTCAACTACTACTTGATCCAGTATTGCTGATTCCATCTGGCTTGCTATGGTTCTTTTCCAGATCAAATCATACAATTTAAATTGCTCTGGTGTTAGGTAGTCTTTAAGACTTCTTGGTGTTCTGTTGATATCAGTTGGCCGGATTGCTTCATGTGCTTCCTGAGCGTTTTTTACTTTTTTAACATATTGACGAGGAGACTGCGGCAGATATTTATCGCCATATAATGACTTAATCGACTCCCTAATAGAGCTTATAGCGTCATCTGCAATGTGAAACCCATCTGTACGCATGTAAGTTATTAAACCAACGGTTTCTCCACCAATATCAATACCTTCATATAAATTTTGAGCTATGCGCATAACGTTTTTCACATAAAAGTGCAGCTTATTTACTGCATCTTGCTGGAGACTAGAAGTAATAAATGGAGGAAGCGGGTTTCTCTTAACCTGCTTGTGCTCTATTGTTTTTACAGCATATTGCCTTGATTCAATTTGCTTAACTAAGTCTTTTGCTTCTTCTTCATTCTTAATATCAAATTTTTCTAGCTTCTTATTATCATAGTGGCTCAGCATAGCAAAAAAAGCTTCATTTTTGCTGTTTTGCATTTCTGCTTTTATGTTCCAATATTCCTGTGATATAAACTTACTAATTTCATCTTCTCGTTCGCATATAAGCCTTAATGTGACAGACTGCACACGTCCTGCAGACTTACTACCAGATAATTTTGTCCATAATAATGGTGATATATTGAACCCTACTAAGTAGTCCAAAGCCCTACGCGCTTGCTGCGCATGGACTAAATCCATATTTATTTCACGTGGATTTTTTATTGCTTCTTGTACTGCTTTTTTGGTGACCTCGTTAAATACTACCCTATAAATGTTATTCTCATTACTGATTGCTTTCCTTTCCTTTAATGCCTCAACCACATGCCAAGCTATTGCTTCTCCTTCTCTATCTGGATCTGTTGCAAGATATATATCGGCTGTTTTACTTGCTTCCTTTACTAATTGACCTAAATATTTTTCTGCTTTCTCAATGATTTCATACTTTATAGCAAAACCATTATTCGGATCTACAGAACCGTTTTTTGCTGGCAGATCTCTTACATGTCCAAAAGATGCAGCTACTTTAAACTCTTTACCAAGATATTTACCTATTGTCTTTGCTTTCGCAGGCGACTCCACTATTAATAATGCCATAATCGTTAATTGTTAGTACTTAAAGATAACATATTGACAAATATACAATGAAAAGTAAAAAAATGCTTTAATAAACAGTTCATATTTTCCAAAACAACGTAGTGCGTACGGAATTACTTTGATATGTTAAATTAACTTAATTATTTAAATACCAAGAAAGTTTTAATTAAATTTCGACGGAATTTATGTATATTGAGTCGCTTTACTTTTAGAAAGAAAGGCCAAAAGCTATTTCAATATTTTTTTTAGTCGACTGATTTCATCAGCAAACTTTGGATCAGTCTGTATAAAATTTTCTATTTGTTTTACTGCATGTATGACGGTAGCATGATCTCTGCCACCAAAGCTCCTTCCAATATCAGGTAGACTTTTTTGCGTAAATTTTTTAGCAAAATACATAGCTACTTGCCTTGGCCTTGCAAGATTGCGTGTCCTTCTATTGGATTGCATATCTGAAATCTTGATATTGAAAAACTCTGCTATTTTCTTTTGTATTTCTTCTATTGTGATCGACTTATGGTTTGATCTAAGTAGGTCCATGAGGGTTTCGCTGGCTGATTCTACTGTCATGCTCCTTCCAATTAATGAAGTATGTGCAACTTTATTTAATGCTCCTTCTAATTCTCTTATATTGGATTTTATGTTTCTTGCCAAAAATTCTAACACATCCTTTGGAACATACATGTTCATTTGTTCTATTTTTGCTTGTAGTATACCGAGCCTCAGTTCAAAAGTTGTTTCATTAATGTCTGCTACTAATCCCCAACCGAGTCTTGATTTTATCCTTTCTTCTACACCATCAAGGTCACTTGGAGATCTATCAGCTGATATAACCAATTGTTTATTTTGATCTATTAATGCATTGAAAGTATGAAAAAACTCCTCTTGTGTGCTATCTTTACCACTAATAAATTGCACATCATCCACCATCAGTACGTCCACTGATCTAAATTGCTCTTTAAATAACATGATATCTTTGCTTCGGAGCGCCGTGATATACTGATACATAAATTTTTCTGCTGATAAATATACCACTTTTCTTTTTACTGATGTGGAATTTACTATGTGCCAAGCTATGGCATGCATTAGATGTGTTTTACCAAGCCCCACTCCGCCATATAGGAACAAAGGATTGCTTCCTGATATTGGATCCACAGATTCCGCTACACGCTTTGCAGCGGTAAATGCTAATTCATTTGACTTTCCTACTACAAAATTATCAAAAGTGAATCTTGGATCCAGTGGTGAACCAAGATTACGATTACTTTCCTCTCTGTTTTTCAATATGATATTAGAGTTTGAATTCCTTTCTTCAGCAACTTGAATATCAATAGAATGTATGTTGGTATCTTCATTTTGCCATAATGATAATATTTTCTCCATATAATGAACTGTAATCCACTCTTTTATAAATCTCGTTGATACAGATAATAAAACTTCACCGTTCCTGGTGCTAATAAATTTAAGTGAACTTAGCCAGCTATTATATGTTGCTTCTCCATAGAGATTATAGAGACAATTTTGGATTTTCTCCCAAGCTGCGTTGTGATCTGTTACTGTAAGAATTTGGTCAAAAAACATAGTAGAAACTCTAGGATTAGTTAAGTTCATATACCACACCAAAAAAAAACAATAATTAGAAAATGCAAGATTATCAATAGCTTGTTGCAAAACGAAAAGCTAGTGCTACTTAATACACACTGAAAATTATGGTGATTTTTTGACGAGTTGTAAAGGGTATAAAAACACTAAAATT